>WVZO01000267.1 GCA_011772425.1 Candidatus Aminicenantota bacterium | reverse complement strand
TTTGAAATACATTTCCGGTCCCCTGTCCCGCGGTCAAATGCTGCTGGAAAGCCTGGAAAAGATCAAAAAAATCCCCCAGACCGTGCGCGAATTTACACCATTTACCAGGGACGGGACCATGGGTGAGGGGATGGGTTTCGGCAGTTGGATAATAATGTCAGTATATGGCAGCCGGATGTCAAAAAGGGTATCGGTAGAAATGTACAAAGATACGTTTAAACAGTTAAAAAACGTCCTTCGGATTTACGACGGTCCCAAGCTCACTTATTTACTGACGGAAGGTTTTGCTGGGCACATGGATGAACACAGGTTGATCAGGAAAACTGCCATCGATATGATCATTAAGGATATCGAAGATAATGTCCATGACGGAGGAAGTATTCTTAAACGGGTGCCGTTAAACAGCATGCGGCCCCATCTTGTCCAGGGAACCGCCCGGTGGCTGACGCAATCTACGTCTGCATACTACGAACTCTTTTTTAAAGCCGGCCAGGCTGCGGATAAAGAGATGAACCTGAACATTCGCTGTAAACGAAAAGGAGTACGGATCACTGGTGTGGGCCATAAAGACAGGGAAAAACCCTACCGGGAAATGAGCACTGTCCGTAAAAAAACATTTGCCATCAGTGCTGCCGCCGGTTTGAATTGGAAACAGTTCCCCCACCGGATCAAACGGATTCCTTATAAAAAATTAGAGACCCGGAATATCGGCGAAAATATAGTGCACACGATCCAGGTGCAAATCCCGGCACCGCTGCAAAACCACCCCCTGGATTTATACCTGCTCCGTTTCGACCACCTGTTCCAGGATGTCGATATTGTAAGCAAAACAAAAACGGTTACAGAAGTGGAAACTTTCACCCTCCAGAGTTCAAAAGAGAAGAGACACCTTTATTTTGTAATGGTTGAACCGGACAGTGGGTTGTGTATTTTCAACAAGGTACTGTAATATTATTGTAATATCCGGGTATTAAAAGTTAAAACATAAAAGATAAAAGGATAAAAGGGGACATGCAAATTCCCTCTTCAATTCAAAAGTCGAAGTCTTCGTAAAATTCTTGATAAATATCTGAATCGGATTTCGAATCCGTTAAATCAGTGGATAAATCAATATTGTTTAGTTTTATATCTCTATTCTCCACGACAACAGTTGCAATATCCTTAAAATATCTTATAAATTCCTCTATTGTTTCATCTTTAAACAACGTTGTTTTGTATTCAAAAATAAATTTAAATTTTTCGTCAACCTCTATCCCGGTTAAACACAGATCAAATTTTGATATCCGGGTTTCGAATTTATAGGGTTTTAATTGCAGCCCGGGAATCTCCAATTTAGGAATATCCAGGTTCTGTAATGAGAACATTGCATCAAACAATGGATTGCGGCCGGGGTCTCTATCTGCAGCAACATTTTCTGCCAGATCTTCAAAGGGGTAGTCCTGGTTTTCAAAGGCTTCTAGTGTTCGCTTTTTTATTTCCTTAAGAAACTCTCGGAATGTTTTTTCTCCGACAGGATAATTCCTGAGGGCAAGAGTATTTACAAACATCCCGATTAGAGGTTGAAGATCGGTATGACTGCGGCCAGCCACTGGTGTACCCACAATGATATCTTCTTGCGTACTTAGTTTGGACAACAATACATTATATATCGCTAATAACACCATATATACTGTTACATCTTCTTCTTTTGCCAATCCCTTTAGAGCACAACTGTTTTCCCCTGTGAGTTCAAAACCTGCAGCGCGCCCTTCAAAATTCTGTTTCTGACTCCTGGGATAATCAGTAATCAAATTGAGCAGCGGAATCTCTCCGTCAAACTCCTTTAACCAGTAGGCTTCCTGTTTTCTCATTGATTCTCTTACTGATTCGCTGTTCTTCCATTCTGAGAAATCTTTATACTGTATTGGCAGGGGAGATAACTCTTCCGCTGCATCCGCATAAAGCGCCATAAACTCTCGTACCACTATTCCCATAGACGTGCCGTCTGTAATGATATGATGCATATCCACCATCAAGATGTGTTTCTGTTCTTCCGTCTTTATCAGACCTAGCCGCAGCAGAGGCGGTTGGGATAAATCAAAAGAACGAATGAAATCCCTTATGATTTCGTTATATTGTAGGGGCAGCTCTCCTTGGCTGCCCTTATCCTGATCCAAGGGCGACCACTCAATCTCGAATTCAACCCTGTCATGAACACGCTGAACCGGCTCGCCTTCCCGTATGGCAAAGGATGTTCGTAAACTTTCATGCCTTTGAATTAACCTCCCAAACGCTTTTTCCAATCTCGCCTCTTCAAGAACGCCTTCCAACCACATTACCGACGGCATATTATAACTTGTACTCTGTAAATCTGTCTGCTGCAATATATATAACCGTTTCTGGGCTGAGGATAACCCATAATACTCTCTTTTCTCCGCTGCCTCAATGGAAACAAATGTCTCTCTTTCTCCAATTTCGGCTTCACTCTTGATAAACTCTGCTAACTCCCTCACAGTGGGCTGCTTGAAAAAATCAGCCAGCGGGACTTTGAAATCAAAAATCTTGTGGACCCTGGACACCAGAGTCGTGGCTTTTAGCGAATGCCCACCCAACTCAAAAAAATTGTCATCAATGCCGATACGTTCAATATTTAATACTTCCGACCATATCCCCGCCAGCTTCTTCTCCAACTCATCCCGCGGCGCCGCATACTCCTGCTCCATGTCTAACCGGGGCTCGGGCAGACTCTCCCGGTCCACTTTACCATTGGGCATCAACGGTAAACTAGCCAAAATAATGATCTGCGGCACCATATACTGCGGTAAATCATTGCTAATTATTCGCTTGATCTCCGACTCTGAAATATTATCCACCGATACATAAGCAAAAAGAGTCTTCTCTCCCTTATTATTTTCCTTCACCACCACCACACACTCCCTGACTCGCTCGATGGATAATATCTTACTCTCTATCTCTCCCAGCTCAATCCGGAAGCCTCGCACTTTTACCATGAAATCTTTCCGGCCCCGAAGTTCAATATTACCATCCGGCAGCCAACGACCGATATCCCCGGATCGATAAAGCCGGTTATTCTCCTCAGAAAACTCTGGGTGATACACCAATTTCTCACCGGTTAAATCCTCGTTGTTGATGTAGCCCAATACTTCCGAACTGCCTTTCACAAATAATTCGCCCCATACCCCTACCGGAACCGGGTTGAGGTGCTCATCCAGGGTATAAATACTGACATTGCTAATGGGTTTTCCCGCGGGGGGAATCGGGGTCTTTTCAGCAGTGGACGCATCCAACGTATAAGAGGTGACCACGTGCATCTCCGTGGAACCGTAATGGTTGTGCAATTTCAAGCCCGGGTTCAAATCCAAAAACCGTTTCAAACCGGCCGTGATCTTCAGCTGCTCTCCTGCCGTGGTAATATGCTTTAAGTTGTGAGCAAACGATTGATGCCACCGGCCGGATTCATTAAATAAAAAATTCAAATACGAAAATGGTAAAAACAGGAGTTCAATCTGATGCCGGCTGAGAAAATCCATCAGGTAATCGATGTCCTGACGTTCGAGGTCTCCGATTAAATGCAGCTGCCCACCTGAGGTTAACGTGCCCATAATCTCCTGGAAGGACACACAAAAATTAATAGAGGTAAATTGTAAACAGCTCAACGCCCCATCAATGAGGGTGTTCTCATCCTGCCAGTTGATTAAATTGGTCAGGCAGTCGTGGGACAGCATCGCACCATTGGGAGTTCCCGTGGAACCGGACGTATAATTAATATACAATATATCCGACGGTTGGTTGACTGTGGGCGGGTTATCCGTTGATTTTTCACTGATTTTATCCCATTGGCAATGAACATCGATGATCCGGCCTTCATAATTGCCAAATAATTCCGGCCGCATTTTGTCGATGATAAGAAAATCCGATTGGCTGTCAGACAGCACATGCAAAACCCGGTCCTGCGGGTAGGTGGGGTCCACGGCCAGGTAAGCGGCACCGGATTTAATGATGCCCAGCAGCACCACGATCATATCGATGGACCGCTCCATGGAAACCCCAATGGCATCGTTGGCTTTAATCCCACACTGGTCCTTCAGGTAATGGGCCAGTTGGTTAGCTTTCTTATTCAATTCATTGTAGGTCATATGCATGGCCCCGGCATCCATGTGCCACCCATGGTGCTCTTGACTTACTACAGCAGTTTTATCCCCGCACCGCTCTACTTGCTGCTCAAAAAGTTCTTGAAGAGTAAGAGACGGAAATGAATAACGGGTGTCATTAAAAGCTTCGATGACGTTCTGGGATTCAGCTTCGCAGAGAATATGCAGCGCCGACACCGGAACGTCGCTCCTGGCAATCACATCGTCCGTGAGGGCTAAAAAATTATCCTTCATGCGCTCAATGGTGGAATGCTCGAATAAGTCGCTGTTGTATTCGATACGCGTATATACCTGACCATCCGCCTCATCCATAAAGAAAATCAAATCGAATTTGCTCATATTAAAATCATCACTGTGAGAATAACCGGAAATGGTTACCCCTTCCATTACCAGGCGACTGTCATCTGTTTCCGCATTATTGTGAGCCAACATAACATTAAACAGGGGGGATTGGCTTAAATCCCTGTCCAATTCCAATTCCTCCACCAAAAGATCAAACGGATAATCCTGGTAATTATAACAGTCCAGGGTTTCCTGTTTTATTGAAGACAGGAGATCTCTAAAGCATTGTTCCGGGTTTACCCGGTTTCGATACACCAACGTGTTTACTAAAAAACCGATCATGGGGTACAGCTCCGGTTGCTTCCGGTTGGCGATGGGTGCCCCGATGATGATATCCCCCTGCCCGGTATATTTGTATAAAAACACATTCAACATGCTTAACAAACTCATAAACAAGGTGACATCTTCTTCGAGACTCAGTTGGTACAATTGCTGTGTCCTCTCTTTATCAATGACAAAGGGAACCCGGCCGCCATTAAAGGTCTGGATGGCTTTCCGGGGATGATCCAGGGGCAATTCAATGCCATTGGGTTTATCCTTAAATTTTTCCAACCAATAGTCCTGTGACTGATTAAAACTGCCCACTGCTGTCAATTGGTTGTGCCATCGGCTGTAATCTTTATATTGCAATTTCAGTGGGGGCAAAGGATTCTCTCCGCTTTTCAGGAATGTATTGTACAAGGTTATTAGTTCATTATTGATATTTCCTTGAGACCAACCATCACTAATAATGTGGTGAATATTATAAATGAGTAGGTATTTCTCATCTTCCAGTCGAACCAACTTAAAACAGAACAACGGCCCATGTTCCAGGTTAAAAGCGCTGTTAGCAACTTGCAAATATAGTTGCCGGGCGTTTTTTTGTTTTTCCGCTTCATTAAGATTTTGAAGGTCAACGTGTTCCAGGTTGAATTTAAATCCCCGGATGATTTTCTGGTAGGGGTCTCCCTCAACCAGGGTGAAAATGGTCTTTAAACTTTCATGCCGCTCTGCCAGGGCCTGGACAGCCTGGATAAACGTTTCGACATCAAAAGGGCCGTCAATGAAAACCGCTGCTGGTATATTATACGCCGTGGAATCCTCTTCAAATTGGCACAATACCCACAATCGCCGCTGCGCATAGGATAAGGGGTAATAATCCTTTTCTTCCGAAGGGATTATCTCAATATATGCCAACACCTCCGATTCCTTTATCCGCTGCCCCAACTCCCTGATGCTGGGATATGTAAATACGTCCCCGATCTCAATGTTGATTTCAAATTCTTGATATATCCGGTACACTAACGTGGTTGCTCTTAAGGAGTGGCCGCCCAATTCAAAAAACTTATCATCGATCCCGATGGGCGCATTCGCCAGGTTTCTGTCGATATTTAAAACCTCTTCCCATATTTCTACCAATTTCTCTTCTATTTCATCACGAGGAGCAATATATTCTCTCCTGGGGATACCCATCTCCGGTTTGGGTAACGCCTTGACATCCACTTTACCGTTAGGATTTAAAGGGATTTTCTCCAACTTTACAAAATACCCGGGTATCATATAATCGGGAAGCGTTTGGGATAGATATTCCTTTAAATCCGCGCTTCCTACACGATCTACTCCCACAAAATAGGCGCATAAATATCTATCTCCGGCTTCACTTTCTTTTGATATGACCACCGCCTCTGCAATTGCATTATGTTCCACTAATCGATTCTCGATCTCCCCCAATTCGATGCGAAAGCCCCTGATCTTTACCTGGTTATCCAGCCTTCCTAAAAATTCCAGGTTTCCATCGGGCAGCCACCGGGCTAAATCACCGGTTTTGTAGAGGCAGCTCATAGCTGATAGCTCATAGCTCATAGGGAGCTTTCCAGAACTGCTTACTTTCTTCCTCCTCCTATCAGCTATGAGCCATGACCTATGAGCTAAAATAAATGTCTCCGCTGTTAATGCCGGTCGGTTTAAATAGCCGCGGCCAACCCCTTCCCCACCGATATACAATTCTCCTGGAATACCCGGCGCAACAAGCTTCTTCTGCTTATCGAACAAAAAGACAAAGGTATTGCCAATGGGTTTCCCCACGGGCAAGCGCGCCCACCTGTCATTTACTTTATTCACCTTCAGCTCTACGGAAGTTACTGTTGTTTCCGTCGGACCATACTCATTATAAAATTCACAATACTTACTCCATTTTTGTGCCAGGGAAACCGGGCAAACATCCCCACCTGCTATGATCCGCTTCAATTTATAGGTGCTCTTTAGTCTCATGGCATTTAAAAAAGAAGGTACGGCATGGAGATGAGTAATCTCCTGGCTCGCTATAAATTCTTCAAATTTCTTGCTGTTCAGGATGGTATCTCTATCAACAAGAAATAAACATGAGCCACTGAAAAGCGAGATAAAAATCTGTTCCACTGATGCATCAAAACAGATGGAAGAAAACTGCAATATTCGATCATCCACGGTTATATTAAAATACCTTTTCTGGGAAAAGGCTAAATTGACAACTGAAAAATGTCTGATTGCCACCCCTTTAGGCCGGCCGGTGGAACCGGAGGTGTAGATGATGTAAGCCAGCCCGTCTGCTGAGGAAGCCGGGCTGGAGATTGAGGCTAAGGTTGAGGTTGAGGAAGAGAGTTCATTAGAGATATCAATTAGCTCGATTGAGTCCTCCTTAACCTCAACCTCAACCTTAACCTGAGCAGCTGGCGCAGCCAGCAATAACCTGGCATTGCTGTCTTTCAGCATATAGGTGATTCTGTCTTCCGGGTAATCCGGGTCAATGGGCAAATAGGCTCCTCCAGCCTTTAATATCCCTAATATTCCAATTATCATTTCTAGCGACCGTTCCACCATGAGTCCTGCGATACTATCGGGGCCAACGCCTTTTTGTTGTAATACATGGGCCAATCGATCGGCTTTTTCATTTAATACACCGTAAGTGATGTGGATTTTCTCCCTCTTGCCAATTGCCAACAGCCAACTGCCAACTAAGGCTATGCTGTCCGGTGTACGTTTCACTTGTTCTTCAAATAATTCATGAATGGTTTTATCCCACGGGTACGATTCAGAGGTATCATTAAAATCCTTCAGCAGTTGTTTTTTCTCTTCTTCTGTTAATATCTCTATATCGACTGTTTTTACATCCGTGTTGGCTTGAGCCTTCTGCAGCAAGTTTTTAAAATGGCAGATGATCCCTTTAACTCCACCTTCATCATACAATGATGGGTTATAATCCACATGCCCTGCAATCATACTATCTTCTCTTAACAAAGAAAATATCATGTTGGGGTGAACACGGTCAAGATATTCCCTGGCATGAACATTTTCCACTATTATTGCTGCATCAAACAAAGGGAAACCATTATCTTCGAAGGGCATATTTAACTGATCTGCCAATACTTCAATCGGGTAATTTCGATTTTCATTGGCTTCAATAAGGGTTTTTCTCACTTCCAGCAGCAATTCTTTAAAGGTCATCGTATCTGTTAATTGATTTCTCAAAGCCAATACGGTATTGATCAACTTTTGCTTAATATCAGGTTCCCATATAGGAGACCCCACAATAATATCATTCAAGCCGGTATATTTATTGATCAAGAGAGTTAACCCTGCCACCAGGATGATATGCAGTCTAATGTCCGAGCCAGCACTTAATTTGAGCAAGCCTGCGGATAATTCTTGCGAAAATTCAAAACTTACTGTATCTGGCGGCTGTTCAGCTGCCCCTTCTCTCTTATAACACGTAGGAAAACTGCTTTTAACCAGTTCTCCCGACAGTTTATTAAGCCAATAGTCCTTCTCTTTGGCTTTCTTTGCTGCAACAGTCCGCAACTGAAGCAGGTGTTCCTTATATGTCTTCATTCTCATAGTCCCTCATTCCTCCGTCATTAGAATTCAAAGTCCCCATAAGCTTCTTGATAAGCTTTTGCATCCGCTTCCGAATCCCAAAGATCGATAAATAACTCAATATCCGCTAATTTAACATCTCTATCCTTCAGCACACCAGCAATTATGTCCTGGTAATAACCTGTAAGACCCGCTATTGTTTCTTTTTTAAATCGATCAGTCCTGTATTCAAAACTAAACACAAATTTGTCATCCTCTCCAACTCCATTTAAACTCAAGTCAAATTTCGAGATCACGTTTTCGTATTCGTAGGGTTTCAACGTTAGTCCGGGTATCTCCACTGTGGGAATGTCAAGATCCTGGAGTATAAACATGACATCAAACAATGGATTACGGCGGCTGTCTCTTTCTGCTGCTGCCTTCTCTGCAAGTGCCTCAAACGGATATGACTGGTTTTCAAAAGCTTCTAATATCTGTTTTTTTACCTCCTGGAGAAACTCCCGAAAGGTCTTTTCTCCTCCAGGGTAATTCCTGAGGGCAAGGGTATTTACAAACATCCCGATTACAGGTTGAAGATCGGGATGGCTGCGTCCGGCTGTCACCGTGCCCACAACAATATCTTCCTGTCCACTTGCTTTGAATAATAGAACATTATATATTGCCAAAAGAACCATGTATACGGTCACCCCTTCTTCTTTTGCCAGATTTTTTAAACCCTCTGATACTGATCTATCCAGCTCAAATCTCATGCGTTTCCCCGCAAAACTTCTCTGCAGCAAAGATGAAGATTGTGAATGCGAATAAAAATCAGGCTCATCCACGTACAATTGCAGGACGGGTACCTCTTTTTCAAACTCTTTTAACCAGTATTCTTCTTGCTTTTCTATCAATTCTCTCATTGATTTACTGTTCATCCACTCTGAGAAATCTTTATACTGTATTTGCAGGGGAGGCAGCCCTTCGCCAGCTTGAAGCGCCATAAACTCCCGTATAAATAGCCCCAACGAATTACCATCTGTGATGACATGATGCATATCTATCATCAAGATGTGTTTGCGTTCTTGCATTTCTATCAACCCTACCCGCAGCAGAGGCGGCTGGGATAAATCAAACGGTCTTACAAAGCTCTGAATGATATCTGCGATGTTATCCTTATCGGCCGCGGCTGCCAGCCGCTCAACCTCAAATTCTACCTGGTTATGAATTCTCTGAACCGGAACTCCGGCTTGCATCTCAAATGACGTCCTGAAACTTTCATGCCTCTCTATCAACTTCTTGAAGGCATCTTCCAGGTGACTCGCGATCAATTCTCCCTCCAACTCAATAACCTGGGGCATATTGTAGCTCATATCACTTTTATCCGACTGCTGTAAAATATACAACCTTTTTTGAGCAGGAGAGAGCAGGTAATAGTTTTTCTCTTCCACCGGGTCCACGGCAAGGAATTCATCCGTTGTTTCTTTTTTTATAAATTCTGATAATCCCCTGATGGTAGGGTTTTTAAACAAATTTGCCAACGTGACGTTTGCATCAAATGTTTTATATATTTTCGATATCAAGGTGGTTGCCCTTAAGGAATGGCCCCCCAGTTCGAAGAAATTGTTGTCAATGCCGATACGTTCTACATTTAATACCTCGGACCATATCTCTGCCAGTTTTGCTTCCACTGGATCACGAGGTGCAGTATATTCAACACCCAAAATAACAGTTTCCAGTGCAGGAAGCGCTTTCCTGTCCAATTTACCACTGGGAGTCAGAGGAATTTTATCCAATGGGACAAAAAATGAGGGGACCATGTAATCGGGGAGCAAACGGGAGAGGAATTCTTTCAATTCACGGCTGTCCGGCGTTTTTTCCACTGCTCCTGCTGCCGGTACCACGTACGCACACAGGTACCTGTCTTCTTTACCCTCAGTTTCACTGCTTCTTGATGCTGCCACCACCACAGCAGCCCCGATATCCGGGTGTTTTATCAATTGATTCTCGATCTCACCCAGTTCGATGCGAAATCCCCTGATCTTCACCTGGTGATCCATACGCCCCAGGAACTCGATATTACCATCCGGCAGCCAACGAGCTAAATCGCCGGTTTTATACAGCCTCCGGCGGCCAGGGGGGGCGCTTTTTGAAAAAACTGCCCCCCCTGGACCCCCCCGCAAAAACGTCTGATAATTTCCCGTTTTTTTCGCATCCCGGTAATCCTGATAATCCCATAAATCCTGGTCAAACTTCTCCCCTGTTAACTCCGGCCTGTTTAAATAACCCCTGGCCAACCCAATACCTGATATACATAACTCACCGGCAGCGCCCACAGGCTGCAAGTGCATATCTTTACTAACCACAACCAACCGAATGTTATCGATGGGCCTGCCGATAGGTATACGTGTAAGTTCCAGGCTGTCCTCCATTACACAATTAAAATAAGATACATCTATCGCTGCTTCTGTGGGACCGTATAAATTGATCAGCCTTATTTGCAGCGTTTCAGCCAAAATATGCTTGAACCGTTCCACATGATGAACCGTTAAGGCTTCGCCGCTGGAAAAGACCTGTCTTAAACTGGAGAGCTTACTTATATCGGCCCGACCTTCGAGATATTCCAGGAACGCATTTAACATCGAAGGAACAAAATGCATGGTGGTTATTTTGTTCTTTGCAACGGCGTCCAATATCGCTTCCGGGCTTTTTTCACCTCCAGGATCAAGGAAGCAAAGCAAAGCCCCTTCAATACCCCACCAGAACAACTCCCATACCGAAACATCAAAAGTAAACGAGGTCTTTTGCAAGATAACATCCCCTTCTCCGATGGGATACGCCCTCTGCATCCAATTCAACCGGTTAACAAGCGCGCGATGCTCGGTCATAACCCCTTTGGGTCTCCCTGTAGAGCCAGACGTGTAGATGACGTAGCATAGGTGAGTGGGGTGAGTAAGGTGAGTAGGGTGAGTAGGGGATTCCTTGCTCAATTCAACCGGTTTAATCACTTCAATTCCCCCACTTACCTTACTCCCCTCACTCAACTCACTCACCAAAATCTTCGCTCCGCTGTCCGCTAGCATGTAATCAATTCGTTCCTGCGGGTAATCCGGATCAATGGGCAAATAAGCGCCCCCTGCTTTCAAGATGCCCAGGATACCGACAATCATCTCAATAGATCGCACTGCCATGATACCAACAATCGTGTCAGGCCCAACGCCTTTGGACCGCAATAGATGTGCCAGTTGATCGGATTTTTCGCTCAATTCTCTGTAGGTTAATTGAACTTTTTCACCCCTTTCCCCAGCCTTCTCTCTTTTGCCAACTGCCGAATGCCAACTGCCAACTACAGCGACACCGTCAGGTGTCCTGGCTGCCTGCTCGGCAAATAATTCATGAATGGTTTTTTCCCCGGGATATTCTGCAAAAGTATCGTTAAAATCAATTAATAATTGTTTCTTCTCTTCTTCTGTTAATATCTCTATATCGACTATTTTTATATCCAGGTTTTCTATAACTACCCCCAGCAGATTCCTGTAATGATCTATAATCCGTTTAACTCCCCATTCATTATACAATAACGAGTTATACTCCACATACCCGGTAATCGCCTCACCGGTTCTCAAAAAAGAAAAAACCATGTTGGGATTAACATGGCGGAGATGTTCCTTCTCATGAACATTTTCAACTAGTATTGCTGCGTCAAACAAAGGGGAATCGTGGTCTCGGAAAGACATATTTAATTGCTCCCCTAATATTTCAATCGGGTAATTTCGATTTTTATTAGCTTCAAGAATCGTTTGCTGAACCTCCAACAACAATTCCTTGACGGTCATATTATCCATTAATTGATTTCTCAGGGCCAATACCGTATTAATCAAATTTGGCTTAATATCGGATTTTAAAATAGGAGTTCCTACAATAATATCATTGCAGCCGGTATATCTATTAATTAAGATAGTTAAACTTGCCTCCAGTATAATATACAGTCTGACATCAGAACCGGCGCCTAATTTCAGAAGGCCCGTAGATAATTCATCAGAAAATTTAAGAGATACGTTTACCTTTGCACCTGCTTCAGCCCCTTCTCTTTTGTAATTACAATGAGCAGGAAAACTGCTTTTAACCAATTCTCCCGACAGTTTGTCGAGCCAGTAATCCCTCTCTTTGGCTTTTTTTTCAGCAGCAATCCGTAACCGAAGCAGCTGTTCCTTATCTGTCCTCATGGTTATTACCCTTCATTGGCTTCCAAAAAGCTTAAAATCCAAAATCCCCGGAAAATTCCTGGAAAACATCCGTTTCCAATCTCGAATCCGAAAAATCACTGGACAACTCAATATCCACTAGTTTAATCTCTTTATTCTCCAGCACAGCCGCTATTATATCTTTGAAATAACCCACAAATTCACTGATTATTCCTTCGTTAAACCGTGCAGTTCTATATTCAAAACTAAACACCAATTTGTTATCCTCTTCAAATCCAAATAAACTCAAATCGAACTTCGATTCCACGTTTTCATATGTGTAGGGTCTCAGTGTTAACCCGGGTATTTGTACTTCGGGAATATCCAGGTTTTGCAATATAAACATGACATCAAACAAAGGATTACGGCGGCTGTCTCTGTCTGCCGTTACTTTCTCCGCAAGTTCCTCAAACGGATAAGCCTGGTTTTCAAACGCTTCTAATGTCCCCGCTTTCACCTCCTTTAGAAACTCCGAAAAGGTGGCTTCACGTCTGGGATAATTCCTGAGAGCAAGGGTATTTACAAACATCCCGATTACAGGTTGAAGATCGGGATGGCTGCGGCCGGCTGTCACTGTACCAACAACGATATCTTCCTGACCACTTAGTTTGAATAATAAAATATTATATATCGCCATTAGAACCATATATAGAGTCATCCCTTCTTCTTTTGCCAGTTCCTTTAAACCCCCTGCTGCAGTGCTGTCCAGCTCAAAGCTCATTCGCTTCCCTTCAAGACTCCACTGTTCAGGTGATGAAGACTGTGAGTGCCGGTATAAATCACCCTCATCCGTGTACAATCGAAGCAAAGGTACCTCCCCGGCAAATTCCTTTAACCAGTATTGTTCCTGTTTTTTTATCGACTCTTTCATTGATTTACTGTTCATCCATGCTGAGAAATCTTTATACCGCGTTCGCAAGGGAGGTAGTGCTTCGTCCGTCTGAAGCGCCATGAACTCCCTTACAAATATTCCCATCGAACTGCCGTCTGTGATGATATGATGCATATCTATCGTCAGGATATGTCGGCCTTTGTCTACTTTTATCAATCCTACCCGCAGCAGCGGCGGCTGGGATAAATCAAACGGTTGTACAAAGCTGTGGATGATATCTGCGATGTTATCCTTATCGGCTGCGGCTGCCAGCCGCTCAACCTCAAATTCTACATATTCATGAACTCTCTGAACCAATTCTCCCTTGTGCGTTTCAAATGATGTCCTGAAGCTTTCATGCCTCTCTATCAACTTCTTGAAGGTATCTTCCAGGCGGCCCTTTACCAGCTCTCCTTCCAATTCCATCACCTGGGGCATATTGTAGTTCATATCATGTATATTCGTTTGCTGTAAAACACATAACCTTTTTTGGGCAGGAGAGAGAAGGTAATATTCTCTCTTTTCCACTGGTTCAATGGAAACGTATCTATCTCCAATTGTTTCCGATATATATCCGGCTAATCCCCTGATACTGGGTGCTCTAAATATCTCTGTCAGGGGGACCTTGACATTTAACAAGCTGTATATCCTGGACATCAACCTCGCTGCTTTTAATGAGTGTCCACCCAATTCAAAGAAATTATCGTCGATCCCGATAGATTCCTGCAATTGAGACGCATGCAATGCATCATTACTTAAGACCCGGGACCAGATTCGTACCAATTCTTTTTCGATCTTATCCCTGGGTGCAACATAATTTTCACCGGCTGTGAATCCCGGTTCCGGTAATGCTCTTCTGTCAACCTTCCCATTGGGTGTTAAAGGTATCCTATCCAACCGGATGAAATAGGAAGGAACCATATAATCCGGGAGATTCTTTGACAAATACTCACGCAATTGTGCCGTTGATATCTCACTGTCTGAAACAAAATATGCACATAAACCCCGGTGACTCCCTTGCTGATCTTCTTTTGATATTACGACTACTTCTTTTATTTCATCATGCGTCAACAACTGACTCTCAATCTCACCTAACTCGATCCTGAATCCCCTGATTTTGACCTGGTGGTCGATCCGGCCGATAAACTCGATATTACCCTCCGGAAGCCACCGCGCCAGGTCGCCGGTTTTGTAGAGGTAGCTCATAGCTGATAGCTCATAGCTCATAGGGAGCTTCTCAGAACTGCCATCTTTCTTCTCCCTCCTATCAGCTATGAGCCATGAGCTATGAACTAAAACAAATTTTTCTGTGGTTAACTCCGGGCTGTTCAAGTAACCGCGGGCCGTGCCGGTTCCACCGATATAAAGCTCACCGCTTACCCCAATTGGTACCGGTTGCAAATAGCTGTCCAAAATATATGCGGTGGTATTAGAAATCGGCTTGCCGATAGGAATCGTTCCAGCTCCTTCAGCAATTCCGTCAATAAAATAGTAAGTTGCATAAACCGTGGTCTCTGTGGGTCCATACACATGAATGACTCGATCTTTTCCCAAATATGCCAATGCATTCCTGGAATGTTCTATTGATACACGTTCGCCTCCGAACAGGACCTTTCTTATCCCATGCAAACACTCAATATCCAGGTCTACTAATGTGTTAAACAAGGCTGTGGTCACAAAAAATACCGTAATGGCTTCTCGCTTTATTATATCTGCCAGTCGTTCCACAGCTAAGACATCGTCCTTTTCAATCAGTACCAGCGCCGAACCGTTCAGCAGCGCCCCGTATATGTCGAATACCGACCCGTCAAACGCATAATTGGATAATTGCAAAATCCGGTCTCCGGGTTTTATATCAATATAATTGGTGTCCCTTACTACCCGCGTGACATTGTAATGACTGGTCAACACACCTTTCGGTCTGCCTGTGGTACCGGAGGTATAGATAACGTAGCATAGTTGAGTGGGGTGAGTAAAGTGAGTAAGGTGAGTAAGGTGAGTAGGAAGTTCCCCACTCAATTCACCCGGTTTAATCACTTCAATTCCACCACTCACCTTACTCACCACACTCAACTCACTCACCAATATCTTCGCTCCGCTGTCCGCTAACATGTAATCGATTCGCTCCTGCGGATAACCCAACTCAATAGGCAAATAAGCTCCCCCTGCTTTCAAAATTCCCATAATACCGGTTATCATCTCGATAGACCGGTCCACCATGAGACCGACGATGCTGTCAGGACCAACACCTTTGCACCGCAACCCATATGCCAGTTGATCGGATTTTTCATTCAATTCCCTGTAGGTAATCGCATGGCCCATGCCAATAACAGCAGCGCTGTCAGGCGTTTGTTCCACCTGGTCTGCAAACAATTCATGAATCGTCCGCTCCCCGGGATAACCTGTTTCCGTTTCATTAAAACCATATAATAACTGGTTTCTCTCTTCTTCTGTCAGGATTCCAATCTCATTTATTTTTACTGCCGGATTCTCTATAATAGTAAATACAATGCTTTCAAGATACTTTATAAATCTGACTATCGTAGTTTTCTTGAATAGTTTGGTACTGTATTCAAAGGTCAGCAGCAGTTTTTCTTCAACTTCCAATCCACTTAATAGGAGATCAAATTTTGATGTTTCAGCTTCATGTTCAAAGGGCGTCAACCTCAAGCCGGATATCTCTATTTCCGGCATACCGGTGTTTTGCAGCACAAACATGGTGTCAAAGAGCGGATTGCGACTGGCATCCCTGGTTACAACCACCTCCTCCACAAGGTCTTCATATTGAAAATCCTGGTTATCAAACGCCGCCAACGACCGCTCTTTTATTTCATTTAAAAACGCTGTATAGGTTTTTTCTCCGGCGGGGAAATTTCTCAGCACCAACGTATTGACAAACATGCCGATAATCTGCTCTAAATCCGCATGCCCACGGCCAGCTGTAGGGGTTCCAATAAGAATATCTTCCTGGTTACTTAATTTTGATAATAAGATATTATATAAAGCCAATAAAACCATGTACAGGGTGGTTCCTCGCTCCAAAGCCAATGATTTTAATACCTCCAGCTTTTCTGAGTCGATCTCAAACATTACGCTGCTTCCCTCAAACGATTGTACCGCAGGCCGGGGATAATCCGTTGGCAGTTCCAGGACCGGTACTTCATCTCTAAACTGTTCCTTCCAGTAGGCTTCTTGATCTGCCAGTGCCTCTCTCTTTTTTTCACTGGTTTGCCATTCTGCAAAATCGTTGTACTGGATTTTCAAGGCCGGCAATTCTTCGCCAGCATAAAAGGCCGTGAACTCGTTTATCAACACCCGGCGGGAGATACCATCCGATATGATATGATGCATATCTATCATCAAAAGCCGTTTGTTTTCCTCCAGTTGCGCCAACCCCACACGCAGAAGAGGTGGCCGGGTTAGATCAAAGGGACGAATAAAGTTTGAGATAGTTGGCAGTTGGCAGTTGGCAGTTGGCAATTCTTGATCTTGTGCGATATTTTTTGTTTTCTGTCTTCTAGCCTCTGTGATCTCTGCTTTTGGGCTGCGGTCGCCGACCGCCTCTGTGGCTGAATATAACTTAATTTCAAATTCCACATCCTGGTGAATTCTCTGCACCGGCTCATCATCGATCTCCTCGAATGATGTCCGCAAACTTTCATGCCTGTTTATCAACTTTATAAACGTGTCTTCCAGCCTCCTTTTATCCACTTTCCCTTCCAGCACGATTCCATAAGGCA
The DNA here is from genome assembly GCA_011772425.1 of Candidatus Aminicenantota bacterium. GTDB lineage: Bacteria > Acidobacteriota > Aminicenantia > UBA2199 > UBA2199 > JAKAGC01. The sequence goes on along the minus strand of WVZO01000267.1, from coordinate 7,141 downwards.
TGTTGTAATTGGTACTATTTTCATCCATCTGGTGAAGAAGATACAACCGCTTCTGCGCCGAAGATAAAATATAATAATCCTTTTCTTCCACAAATTTGATGGCTGCGAACGGGTCCGCTTCCCTGTCTTTAATATATTGAGATAACCCCCTTATGGTAGGCTGTTTAAATATTTCCGCCAGCGTTACACTAACGTTAAACGCCTTATGTATCCTGGATATTAATATTATTGCCTTTAACGAATGCCCTCCCAATGAAAAAAAGTTATCCTTCATCCCGATCTTCTCAATATCCAACAAATCAGACCACAATTCTGCCATTTTCAGCTCGGCCCGGTTCGCCGGTGCCGCATACTCTTCCCCTGTTTCCACTGCCTGGGGTTTCGGCAGTGCCCTCCTGTCTAATTTACCATTGGGGGTCAATGGTATCTTATCGATGCGGACAAAATACGACGGAATGGCATAGTCGGGTAACTCCCTGGATAATGCTTCTTTAAGATCAAGCGCTTTATTATTACCAGGGACAAAATAAGCACATAAATACAGGTCCCCAGGTTCCCTCCGGTCTGCAATCACCACAGCCTCTTTTATACCATCGATGCGCAGCAGTTGATTGGCAATCTCCCCTAACTCAAGCCTGAATCCCCTGATCTTTACCTGGTGATCGATTCTACCGATAAATTCAATATTTCCATCCAGCAGCCAACGAGCTAAATCGCCGGTTTTGTAGATTTTTTTAGAAATATAGGTCCTATAGGACCTATAGGACTTATAAGAGATAGAGAGAAATGTCTCCGCTGTTAACTCCGGATGGTTTAAATATCCCCTGGCAAGTCCGTCGCCACCAATACATAATTCACCGGCTACTCCTACCGGCAATAATTCAAGGTGTTTATCGATGATGTATACTTGCGTGTTATAAATGGGCTGCCCAATAGTAGGCTGGATGGTATATTCCTCCATGCGGTTCTTATCGATGAATTGCGCCACAGAACCAATAGTGGATTCAGTGGGACCATAGTGATTCATTATTGCGATATTATCACAGGTCTGAAATACCTTTGCCACATCGCTGACTTTAATCGCCTCACCCCCCAGGACCACCAACCGAAGCGTCCGGGATATTTCGCCGCTAAAACGCGAACTCTCCACAACGGTGTTAAAAAGAGACGGCGTCATTTTAATATAACTGATCTCATGTCTGACCATATAATCGATCAACCGCTCCGGGGATAAATATATTTCCTCCGGCAGTATATGAAGCTCACACCCCCTCAAAATAGAAGAATAAATCGACGTATAACCCAGATCAAATCCAAACGATGATGTTAATATGGTTCGATCTTTCCCTATCAGACCGGCCTCCCGCGTAAACCAACTCACATAATTGACTAAGTTTTCATGTTTTAAAAGCACTCCTTTGGGTTTACCAGTAGAACCGGAGGTGTAAATAGTATATAATAAATTTGAGGGTCCACTGATACTTTCCAAATTGGCATCCTCTCCTTTAAATATGTTGCTGTCATCGATTCTAATTATTTCAACATCACATGTGATTCTATCGATTAAAGCCGTTTGCGTTAATACCAATTTTGCCCTGCTGTCATCGATCATATACTTTATGCGCTCAACAGGATGTTTGGGATCAATAGGCAAATAAGTGCCCCCGGCTTTGAGTGTGGCCATAATACCAATTACCATTTCCAGCGAAGGTTGTGTCATTATCCCCACAACCATATCCGCATCAGCGCCTTTTGACCTCAACATTCGTGCCAGTTGATTAGACTTCCGATTCAATTCCCGGTAGCTTAATTGTACAGGTTCCCCGGTTCTCTTCCCCTTGCCAACTGCCAACTGCGAACTGCCAACTACAGCTATCTTTTCCGGTGTGCCGGCAGCCTGCTCTGCGAATAATTGATAAATGGTTTTCTCTTCCGGGTATGCCCTGGAGGTATCATTAAAATCAATGACCAACTGTCTCTTCTCTTCCGAAGACAATATCTCTATTTCCGCGATCTTCTTATGCGGGTTCTCCAGTATATCTAAAACAATCCGTTTAAAATATCCGATAAACCGTTCGATTGTTTTCCTGGTAAACAGGTCTGAACTGTAAGTGAGAATGAAATCCAGTGCCTGGTCTTTTTCCAGGACAGTCAATGTCATGTCAAATTTGGATTTTCTATCTTCAAAAATGTATTCCTTTAACTCCAAACCGGGTATCTGCAATTCCTGCATTTCCATGTTTTGCAATACCAGCATCACGTCAAACAACGGATTCCGGCTGGTATCCCGCTGGACCTCTACCTGGTCTACCAGGTCCTCAAAAGGATAATCCTGGTTTTCAAAGGCCGCCAATGCTCTTTCCTTTACGTCATCCAGGAACTGCCTGAAGGTTTTTTCACCGACGGGGAAGTTCCTCAGTGCCAGGGTATTGATAAATATTCCAATGATCCGGGATAAATCAATATGCCTGCGCCCTGCTGCAGGTGTCCCGATAACAATATCTTCCTGACCACTTAATTTGAATAACAGGACATTATACAAAGAAAGTAACAGCATGAACAGGGTGGCACCTTCTTCCAGGACATACTCCCTTAGTTTCTCCATATGTTCGCTGCTGATTTCAAATTTTACCATCTCTCCTTCATAGCTCTGCATTGCCGGACGGGCGAAATCTTTGGGCAGATCAAGAACCGGTATCTCATCGGCAAATTCCTTCTGCCAGTACGCTCCTTGCCCACTGACCGCTTCCCGTACTTTATCACTATTCTGCCATTCCGCGTAATCTTTGTACTGGAGTCTCAAAACTCCCGGTCCCTTTCCCACGTCCGCATCCCCATACAATGCGCTAAATTCCCGGATCAATATGTCCATGGACATCCCATCCGAGATGATGTGATGCATGTCCACCATCATAATATATTTTTTCAATTCTAACTTTTTCAATCCTACCCTGAGCAGTGAAGAGTGAGAAAGATCAAAAGGTCTGACGAATTGATGAATACCGAACGAGGTTAATTCATCATAACATTCGATATCGAATTCTACATCCTCTTTTATCCGTTGCACGGGCTCATCGTCCACCATCTCAAAGGAGGTCCGCAAACTTTCATGCTGTTCGATCGACTTTTTAAACGTGTCTTCTAACCGGCTGAAGTCCAGGTCTCCTTTCAGTTCGACGGCATAAGGGATATTATAGCCCGTGCTGTTTTCATCCAACCGGTATACCACATACAACCGCTTTTGAGCAGGAGAGAGCAGATAATACTCTTTTTCTTCTACCTGTTTAATCGATCGATATATACTTTCACGGGTTTTATGGATAAAATCGTATATTCCTTTTACTGTCGGGGTTTTAAATAGTTCGGCGATAGGGATTTCTACGGAGAAGGCTTTGTGAATTCTACCCACCAGTCCGGCGGCTTTGAGTGAGTGCCCCCCCAGTTGGAAGAAATTATCACGGACTCCGATGCGTCTCCGCTCCATTCCCAATACGTCTGCCCATATGTCTACCAACACCTTTTCCATCTCATTGGCCGGCGGCACATACCCTCTGCCAGGGCTGTCAGTAATATCCGGTTCAGGAAGGGCTTTGCGGTCCACTTTACCATTGGGATTCAGCGGCATCTTTTCCAGTACGACAAAATAGGCAGGCACCATATAGTCCGGCAATTCTGCCGATAAATAGTCCCGGAGTTCCATCTCCCGGTAGGCATTTTCATCATGGAGAACAATGTAAGCGCAAAGGTAATTCTCCCCGCCGTCCCCTTCCCTGGCCATTACCAGGTTCTCTTTTACATTAGCATGACTGGCCAACCGGTTTTCAATCTCTCCCAATTCGATGCGGAATCCTCTCACCTTAACCTGGAAATCAACCCGGCTTATAAATTCGACATCTCCCTCCGGAAGCCATTTGACCAGGTCACCGGTTTGGTAAAGCAACTGCTTTTGTCCTCTTGCTTCAAAGGAATGCAGGATAAATTTCCGGGTTGTTAATTCTCTATCGTTTACATACCCGATGCCAACCCCGTCACCGCCAATCACCAATTCACCAGGTACACCTACCGGCTGCAATTGCATGTCTTTACTCACTACATATAACCGGGCATTATACACCGGGGAACCCACGGGAATAACTTCCTTCAAGTGCCGACGCGGCTCTTCAACCCGGAAAGAAGCACATATATCCGTACATTCAGTGGGACCATACGTGTTGACAATCCGGGCATGACAACCAGGCGATTCCAACCAGTCAAGCAAACCGGTCATGGAAATGGGCTCACCCCCAAGAAACACGTACCGCAGCGCTGTTAACTTCTTATTTTCTCCGGCTTCACTCTCATCATACTCCACGAGCTTATAAAACATACTGGGGGTGCAATTGATCCAACTGACTTTATAATCCCGGATCTCCCGCAAGATCGTACGGGGTTCGAAATAATTCAAACCCGGCAGGCAAATCATACCCCCTTTCATCAAAGAAGCATAGAAATTCTTTTGAGTCAAATCAAAACTCAACGATGTCAGCACCAGGTTGCTGTCCTGCGCTCCCAGTCCGAAATCCGTAACAAACCAATTCATCAGGTTCATAAATCCCCGGTGATATACACCGGCCCCTTTGGGTTTCCCCGTAGAACCGGAAGTAAAGATAATATATATTAAATCTCCAGGCCCGCTGACCGGTTCCAGGTTCTCTGATCCCTGGTGTTCCAGTTCGTCAGTCAGTTCATCCACCATCAGCAGGTGAATATCCCGGTCCCGGGTAAGAGAAGGAAGGGATTTTTTTTCAACAACCCCGGTGTCGGTTAACACCATGGATGCACCAGAACCTTCCAGCATTGCCAGGATACGATTGTCCGGGTATTCCGAGTCAATGGGCAAATAAGCGCCCCCGGCTCTCAGTATACCCTGGATGCCTACCACCATTTCCAGGGAACGTTCCAGCATCAAGCCGATGATGGCTCCTTTGTCAACACCCCTGGTTCTTAACAAGCGGGCTAGGCGATTGGCTTTCTCATTCAATTCCCGGTAGGTAAGCGCAGAGTGTTCCTCGACGCTGGGCCCGGCTTCAATTACTGCGATATTTCCAGGCGTCCTTTCCGCCTGCTCTGCCAATACCTGGTAAATGGTTTTATGAAGGGAATAGGGAACTGCTGTATCGTTGAATTCGTACAAAATCTGCTCTTTTTCCTCACCGGTGATGATTTCTATAGAGGATATTTTCCGTTGAGGATTTTCCAGGACAGCAAATATGACCTTCCGGAAATACTTGATAAACCGCCGGATGGTTTCTTCTTTGAACAAGCAGGTGCAATATTCCAGTTTGTAAACCAGGTTTTGTCTTTCTTCACAGTACAGGGTCATGTCAAATTTTGAAGTCAGGTATTCCCCCACCTCGCGTCTGATTGTCAACCCCTGGATAGTGATTTCCGGCCACTCCATGTTCTGCAGCACGAACATGACATCAAACAACGGATTGCGGCCCGACTCCCTGGCGGCCTGGATTCTATCCGTCAGTTCTTCATATTGGTACTCCTGGTTTTCAAAGGCATCCAGGGCATTGACTTTGACTTCTGCCAGGAATTCTGAAAACCCTTTAGCGCCCGAAGGGGAATCCCTCAGCACCACTGTATTTATAAAAAGGCCGATGACTCCCTCCAGGTCATAATGAAGCCGGCCGGCAACAGGACTGCCCACCACAATACTCTCCTGGCCGCTGAGTTTTGCCAGGAATACATAAAAGACGCTTAACAATACCATATACAGGGTGGTATCTTGCTGCAGGGCCAGACTGATCAGGGCATCTTTCTCTCCTTCTCCAGCCTCAAACCGTATGATATTTCCTTGAAAATGCTGTACAGGGGGGCGTGAATAATCCAGGGGCAAATTCAACACATCTCCCTCAAATACTGTTTTACCGGTTTCTTTTCCCTGATCCTTGGCAGCCCGTTCCCGCTTCCCTGTCATCCAGCGCACATAATCTTTGTACTGGACCCGCAGCAGCGGCAATTTCTCATCATAATAAATGGCAAGGAATTCTTTTACAAAAATCTCAATAGATACACCGTCACCGATAATATGATGCATATCAACCATGAGGATATATTTATCTCCAGGAATCCCCTCTTGAGAGGGGTGCCCGAAGGGCGGGGTGTGTATCAGTTCCACCCTCATCAGCGGTGCCCGGGAAAGATCAAAGGGCCTGATAAAATGATCGATGATTTCTTCGATCTCGAGGCGTGTGCTCTTGCCTTTAGCAGCATCATGGGTCTTGATGCCGAATTCAACGCTGTCACAAACCCGCTGAATCGGCTCGCCATCCACCAGGCAAAAACCGGTACGCAAACTTTCTTGCCGCTCAATCAACTGCTTGAAAACGGTCTCAAACCTCTCCCTCTGTAATCGGCCTTCAACAACCATAATCTCATTCATGTTGTAACTAAGATTGTCAGGTTCCAATTGCTGAAAAATATAGAACCGCTTCTGAGCCGGTGACAGGGGATAATACTCCTTCTTTTCAATACGTTCGATAGAGCGATGCCGCCGTTCTTGCGCCTCTCTTATATATTGACGGATATCCCTGACCGTGGGGCGTTGAAATAACTGCGATAGGGGAACTTCTATATCAAAGGCTTTGTGTATGCGACCCATCAGCCGGGTGGCTTTCAATGAATGTCCTCCCAGTTCAAAAAAATTATCATCGATACCTATTATTTCTTTCTCCAGGCCCAGCACGTCAGACCATATTTCCACCAGCTCTTGTTCCTCTTCATCCCGGGGGGCCGCATACTCCTTACCGCTAACCGCATCCGGCTCCGGCAGTGCTTTGCGGTCTACCTTGCCGTTGGGTGTTAACGGTATATTCTCGACCCGTACGAAGTATGAAGGAATCATATAACCCGGTAAACGTTTCGATAAATACTCCCGCAATCGCGTGTTTGATAATTCATGGTCCGAAACAAAATAAGCACATAAATATCGCTGCGCTCCCTGCCGGTCTTCCCTGGTCAATACCACCGCTTCTTTTATCTCCGCATGATTTAATAACTGGTTCTCGATCTCACCGGTCTCGATCCGGAAACCCCTGATTTTGACCTGGTGGTCGATCCGGCCGATAAACTCGATATTACCCTCCGGAAGCCA
>WVZO01000367.1:2174-2686 GCA_011772425.1 Candidatus Aminicenantota bacterium | reverse complement strand
TGCCTTGGCGAATTGCTTCATCAAGCGGTAACATTGCGCACGTGCCAACAGACCACGTGGTAAATCGTCCTGGTTGCCGGATTCCCGCAAGCCGTTCACGGCCCGGTTTAAGTAATCCAGGGCACGGGTAAAATCGCTGCTGCCTTCCTTTTGGGATTTCATCATCCAGGCCCGGCCCAGGGAGAGGTTCTCTAAAGCTAAAATAAGAAGGGGAGCGTTCGCTTTTTTCATCCACTCAAGTGTCTTTTCCGCCCGTTCCATCACCTCTTTGTACTTTCCCTGGCCCAGCAGGAGGTCGCAGTATCGATACCCTGGCAGCGAATAGAGGAAGGGATATTCCGGCTGCCGTTTTTTTTGCATCTCTTCGGCCTCCCGGAACCATTGTTCCGCTTCCTCCAGTTGACCCGCCTGGTGCAGGGCATCGGCAAGGGTAGCTCGATTAACTTCTTTCTGAAAACCATCCCCGCTGCTGTCTGCATGGGTGACGCCCTGCCGGGCATACGAGACCGCCT
>WVZO01000367.1:0-2166 GCA_011772425.1 Candidatus Aminicenantota bacterium | reverse complement strand
TGATTGTAAAGCCTCCTGCAGCCGCCCCACCGCCCGCAATCGAAGCGCGGCCCAACTCAAGACAACGGCTTTATCTTCATCCGTCAACCCAGGGGCCGGTTGGGTCCAGGGTTTATCAAAAAAATGCGACAGTGCGGCCAGGTCCGCTCCAAAAGCTCCAAGTTTAGCAGTACTATAATGATCGTCCCCTCTTTTAATACGTTTCCAATAGACATCATACAATGCTTTCTGGTGCAGGCCTGCGCTGCACCCGTGGGACACGGCGGCAAACAGCGGTTCCATCTCCCAAAGGGTGTCAGGAAGCTCTTTTTCCGGGAGTTCTTTGTAATACTGGTAAAGGCGTTTGTGGGCGGCTTTCCAGCCCTCCGGGTTCTCTTTGCGCAACTTCTCTCCAAAATGCTCCCGGATCAAAGGGTGGCAGTCCAACATGTCCGGCCTCTGCGGCTCCTTGCCGGCAAGAAGATTGACGGTCCTGAGATTGTCTAAGGTCCACTGCCAGTCTTCTTCGGACAACTTTTGAAGTTTATCCGTCACACCGGGAATGGCCGGGTCTTCTCTTAATGCATCCACGGCTCCCTTTTCCACGGGCCGGTCGAACAGGCCCATGATGCGCAAAACATTGATTTCCGGCGATTCTTTCAACCAAATTTCATAGGCTTGCATCACCCGCTGTGCATGGGCATCGCGGCCGGCTAACAAAGGTATTTTATCTCTTTTACGGATGTCACAGTAATATGCTTTTTTTATATACTGTCCCAACAGGGTTAATGCCAGCGCATGCCCCTTATACTCTTCCACGGCCTTTGCCATCTCTTTATCAGAACCTTTCACCCCCAGGCCCTTTAACAACTGCATCCCTGCCCCTGTTGAAAGATGTTCCAATTCCATTTCCTTTACTGTAAATTCCTTCTTATGGGCCAGGTCGGTTACGGGTTCGCGGGAAGTGATGACACACAGTCCCGGTTGCCCGCCTGCCAGTTCTTTTAACAATGTTTTCAATCCCTGGTCTTTTAANNGTGCACTTCACCGGGCGGGTATTGCAGCGGTTCCATGCCGTCCAGGATCAGCAGTGTCCGTTGTTCCCGAACCAGCCGTGCCAGCCGCCTGCCCTTGTCCACCCCAGACCCGTCTTCGGGCTTCGGGTCGCCGAACCATGTCAAGGTTTCCTGCATAAACTCGTCCGCTGACGCCTGTTTTCCCTCTTCCGCGCCCTGGCTGTAAAACGACCAGCCATAAACCCTTTGGGCACCGCAGTAATTTTTACGTTCCACCAGGTTGAGCCAGTGGTTCACCAACGCGGATTTCCCCACCCCGCCCCAGGCGATTAATGTGACAATATGGGTATGTTCATCTTCCCATGCCGCATCCAACGCTTTTAATTCCTCTTTCCTGCCGAAGAATTTCTCCCCGGTGGTAGGCAGTTTGGAAATAGAAATCTTTTCAGGCCCTTTTTCACTGGTTTTAACTGATGGAACAGTGATACCCAATTGGTTCAACAGCCTGGACAGTTCTGATTCCCATTGACCCTTATCCGTAAAATCCGCATAAGTGAATATGGATAAACGGTCGGGGAGTTCGCATTTTTCCAGCATTAATGGTAAAATCCGTTTATTCAAGTTGATGGGGTCTTTTGTCTGCAGCATCAGGGCTTCGAGATTTGCCCAAAGGCTTTCAAGCCATTGAGGTGATAGTACAAGTATTGTCCTGTCACATGTTTTTACTGCATCTTCCATATTTAAAACACTGGCACGGCCGATTTTAAAATCCCTGAAATCGATGCACACCTCAAGTCCCGCGCCTTNNAACCCATGTCTCATCTTTATGACTGTAACTGATAAATATCTTCCTCTTACCCATTGCCAACCTCACCTCTCACATGTTCAATGTCCAATGTTCAAAGTTTAGGTACAATGGAATTATACACGAAAGAAGAAGGAAATATCAAGTAAAAAAGGAAAAAAGCAGCAATTCTAATTTTACCACAGAGTGCACAGAGGAAAATTGTAGGGGCTTGATTTATCAAGCCCTTCCTCCGAGCGATTCACCTGTTGGGTTTGATGAATCAAACCCCTACGATCGAATTCATCTCGCCAAAATGGGTTATTTTCTTCCCAATCGTTTTTCGAGGTAAAAAAACCGTACAGACACACATTTTGAAAAAAAATA
>WVZO01000225.1 GCA_011772425.1 Candidatus Aminicenantota bacterium | reverse complement strand
AAAGGGATGGCAGCGAAAGGCCAATGGAAACCTTTATTGGATTATATTACCGGTAGTATGCAAGAGAGTATGAGTTTAAGGGACCTGGTAACCGGGGAAAAATCCATCCAGGCTTTTTTAAATGTTTACCTGGGGCTGAGCGATCTCTACATCATTCACAGCGAAAAAGAGTTGAACAAAGGATACGCCGACCTGGTGATGGAACCTTTTTTGGCCCGGTATACCGGGATAAACTATTCCTATATCCTGGAGATCAAATATCTAAAATCAGGGAGCAAACGCGGGGACCCCGGGGTACAGGCATTAATACAAACAGCCGAAGAGCAATTAAAAACATACAATATCGATAAAAAATACAGGAAGACGATAGAAAAGACGAATCTTATCAAATTGGTGTTGATATTTTCAGGTCATAAAGCGATATATACCGGTGATGTAAAGTAGTTTGATTAAGCAGAAAAAATTGTGTCACTCATTTCTTTATAAAGAAAAACGAAAAAGGTGCCAGGTGAGAAATACTCATAGTTGACAAAAATAACATGCTTACTATACAATATTGATGAAAATTGTATAGTTGAGGTGCTAAAATGGAAATCAGGAAGATCATCAAAGATATCCTAAAGGAAAACCAGGAGATTACCCTGAAAAACCTGAAAAAAAGAGATTTCGATATAAGGGCACTCTTCAATAAAAAGACCGATAAGATTTTTACTTTCACTGGTTTTCGTCGAGTTGGGAAAACCTACCTCTTATTCTTGATCAAAGAACAGGTAGAAAAGGAATTTTGTATATATTTCAATTTCGAAGATGAACGCCTCCCCGAATCCACAGAGGTATTAACCCAATTGCTTTATGCAATCGAGGAACTCTACCATAAAAAACCCGGCTTTCTTTTCCTGGATGAAATCCATATCATCCCCGGTTGGGGGAAGTTCCTCCGCAGGATTATGGATAAAGGATACAAGCTATTTGTTACCGGTTCCAGCTCAAAGTTGGGACTGAAGGAAATACCCACCGAACTGCGGGGGCGAACACTGAATTATACGATTTTGCCGTTGAGTTTCCCGGAGTATCTTTTTTTTAAAGGTTTCACTGCAAGCAGCGATGATATGGATTCATACCAGGAGGTTGAATTCAACCGGTTGTTTGACCATTACCTGGTTTACGGTGGTTTCCCTGAACTGGTGGATGCCGGTGAACTGGAGCGTAAAGAGGTGATCCAGGAATATTTCAGGACCCTGGTGCAGCGCGATTTGATCGAACGTTTTAATATAAAAGAAGATGCCTTGCTGATGGCTGCCATCAAATTGGTATTGAATTCTTTGATGATTTCCATATCTAAACTAACCAATACATTAAAAAGCATGGGGTTCCGCTGCAGCAAGAATACCATTTCCAATTACCTCTCCTATATGGAAAAATCTTTTTTTCTCTACCAGGCCCTATTTTATTCTACCAATGTCAAAGACCAATTGCAGTATCCCAGGAAGGTCTATTTTATTGATAATGGTTTTTTAAAGTACCTCTCATTGAATCCCGATAGAAGCCGGTCCCTGGAAAACCTGGTGGCAGTTGAACTTAAGAGGAGAGGGTATGATCTTTATTATTGGAGGAATACCAAAGGCGAAGAGGTAGATTTTGTGGTTCTTGAAGGTGAAAATGGAAAGGTTCATCAATTGATCCAGGTTAGTTATGACCTGGCATTGGCCGATACCAGGGAGCGGGAAATCCGCGCATTGAAAAAAGGTATGAAACATTTTGGCTTGAAAAAAGGAATAATACTGACCCACAGCCAGGAAGAGTTTCTGCAAGAGGATGATGCTGAAATCAACATCATTCCCCTTCCCCAATGGCTCCTGAGTTAAAAAAAGACCCGGTCAAATGAAATCCCTTTTCTTGCCTCCGGCGGCCAGGGGGGCTCTTTTCGAGAAAACCGCCCCCCTGGACCCCCCGCAAAAGCTTTTGTTTATGGCCCTTTATACTTTATACTATGAAAGATTCTCTTGCCTGGCTTTTTTTTACATGGCATTTCTTAATATATCCGCAACTGACCAATGATCATTTTCTTCGGCAATGGATAAAGCCGTATATCCATTATCGGTACTGGCATGCACATCCGCACCGGCAGAAATGAGCAGCTTAACTATATCTTTATGACCTTGATCCGCAGCCCATATTAAAGCAGTTACCCCATGTTGATTCTTTTGGTTAATATCGGCTCCTTTTGAGATGAGAAATTTTACAATACGGTAGTGTCCGATTTTTGCGGCATTCAGCAGTGCAGTAGCTCCGCCGGAACTGCTGTCATTTATAGATATCTCTTTCATTATTAAAAAAGATACCAGATCCAACTGCTCTTTCTCGCATTCACAGGCGGTCATCAATGCAGTAAAACCCTTACTATCCCTGGCCGTAACATCTATTCCTGCTAATATGAGCCGAAAACACAACGCTTTCTGTCCCCAAAAGGCCGCAGCGATCAAGCCTGTTGCACCATCCTCATTCCTGGTATTTATATCGATGCCCTGGCTTAATAATTTCTTTATTTTATCCCAATCCCCCTTCTCCACGGCTTTAAAGAATTCATCACGCTGGCTTCCTTTCGGGGCAGCGGTTGTACCCGGTTTTACCAGGGCTGTTAAATCCTCCTCCAGGCATGATTTCAGCCAGCTTCCATTGCCGCCGAGATCGATATTGGCATCATTTGCCAACAAGAGTTCCATTATATCTATACGGTCTTGTACAGCAGCAAACATTAACGGACTCCATCCTGTATGGTTCATTAAATTAACATCTGCTCCGGCAAAAATAAGCTGCTCAACGACGTCTTTATGCCCCTGCCGTGCAGCTAAACTGAGTGCACTATCCCCATTTTCATCTTCCAGGTGCAGGTCGGCCCCTGAAGTGATAAGGAACTCTACTATATCTTGCTGGCCGTTAAGAGCAGCTAACATGAGCATCGTGGTTCCGTCTTGCTTCCGGGTATTTATATCAAAACCGTTGTCCAGTAACTTTTTTACTTTAGCCGCATTTCCATCTTTGACAGAGTCGATGGCAGCGGCATTTTCGTTTATTTTTGCCTGGATCAATTGAAGGACTTCCTTATTTTCACTTTTTTCAGCCATGGAAAGAGGCGTTTCGCCGTCTTCATCACGGGCATTGACATCGGCTCCTTTAGAAAGAAGCACTTCGACGATACCTTTAAAACCTTTTGACGCTGCAAGAATCAGTGGTGTACAGCCCTTTTGATTTTTGACTCTAATGTTTGCATTGTTATTCATCAGGATTTCCGCTATTTTTTCATGTCCTTTGTTTAATGCTTCGGTAAAAGCAGTATCACCGCTGGCATTTTTTGTATCGAGATCGGCGCCATTGGAGATAAGCGCTTCCACGATATCTTTATAACCTTTTGATACTGCAATGAGCAGGGGTGAATTGCCTTTCTGACTTTTTACATTAATGGCTGCGCCTTTACTTAAAAGCATTTGCGCCAGTTTTTTATGACCATTGATTAATGCGGAAGTCAACGCCGTATCGCCGTTGTTATTTTTAGCATTGATATCAGCGCCCCTGGATATAAGTATCCCCGCTGTGTTTTCATAACCTTTGCCTGCGGCAATATGCAGCGGTCTGTTTCCCTTTTTGTTCCTGGCATTAATGTCTGCACCTTTGTTGATAAATATTTCAAAGATTTCTTCATGATCATTTTTTAAGGCAATGGATAAAGGGGTTTCACCTTTTTTATCCGCTGCATTGACATTTGCACCATGTTCCAGGAGAATTTCAATGATTTCCCGGGACCCTTTTTCCGCTGCTACCATCAATGGTGTCCAATCCGGGTATTCCTCCTCTAAAGGGGAATCAATGTCGGCTGGTTTGATCATTCCCATAAAACCCGGTTTCAGCAATTTGCCGACTTTACCGGGATTGTTTTCTAAAATTGCTTTTAATAAATTAGTCTGCTTTGACATCAGTCCTCCAGTTAAAATTCTTTAAAGGTAATTAATAGCAAAATTTGAAAAAAATATCAACCGGGCCTTCGGCGACCAGGGGCCCCACTGCGTGGGGAGGCATTTGCAGGGCAAGGAAGCCGTAAGATGTTACTAACGATGTATCGGCTCCATAGACGTCCTTAAATGATTGTGCCCCTGGACAGTGAAACGTCCGCAAAAATTTTTGTTTAGTGGGAAATACCGGTGTGGAGCGTGGTACGATGATTGACCGTGTATGAAAAGTTTTTGGGAGTCCAGAACCCTTTTTTCAAAAAGGGTTTTGGCCGCCGGAGGCTTTTTTTCTACTGTTTTTTTCTTTTATTTTTAATCCTTTTTTTTGAGGATCTCGGGTTGGTTTTACCGGGAAATTCTATTATCTCTCCTTCCTGGTTTTCAATATCTTCATAGGGGTCATCTTCGTAGTCGTCGAAATCGTCCGGGTCTCCCCAGCTTTTCAATTTTGCCCTGGCTCTGCGCTGCTTTATCATTTGATAGAACGGGTCAGGGCTGTCAAATTCATCGTTGTATTCCTTGCTTATTTTTTCCAACTCTGCCAGGTTGTGGATGGTTTTGCCGTGATACACGTAAACCGGGACCAGGTTGTCCAACAAACTCATAAGTATAGGATTATATTGCTTTTTGCGAATGATGTCGATGAGCACATCGCTGCTTTTGATGGAAAAAATGCTGCAAAGCGCATCAGCAAGAAAGGTTTTGGTTTCTATATCATGTTCTTTTTTTATAAGTTTAATTGCCATGTCTTCTGCATATGGATAAGGAATGGCCTCCAGGATGTCGGCAAAAAAGCCTCTTATTTCTTCGTGGGCCGGGTATAATTTACCGATAGTTTCTACTACTTCCGGGGTGCCAATTTCCCCCAGGGTGTGAATACACGATTCATTGATGAGGTCTGCCGGCTCGTATTCCGTTAATATCCTGAAAAGATAGGGAACCGTCTCTTTTAATCGAAGTTTTCCCGCCAATCTTACCAGGCAAAATTCAAGGCTGTAGTTATTCATTGACCCCTGGCTGAGGTACATCACGATTTTGTGCTTAATGGGTTCTCCTTTTTGTGAGAGCGCTTTCACCAAAGCTTCGGCATAATCGCCATCTTCACTCTCCATTATATCATAATCATGGTATTCCAAACATATTTTTTCCAGGTTTTTCCAGAGAACTTCTGGTTCCAGGCTTTTCACCTCTTCCTGTTCTTTAACCATTTCATATATTCCCAGCAGTCCTTCATTAAAGGCAAAGGCGCTGAAATTTTTTTCCAGCACAGGAAAGGGAAATTCCAATAAGCTGGAGATGATATGTATTCGCAAAATCTCGGCATCCAGGCTTATATCATCCTTGAATTTGGTAAATAAATAAAGAATTTCCCTTATATCGTCTTCAGTGGGAACAAAGTATTTAATCTTTCCCAACAGGGTTAATTTCGCTTCTAATTTTATATTACCGATTCTTAGAAGGTGTGAGATTATATTTTTAGAACCGGGAAAAAATTTAGCCAGTGCACAGGTGGCTGCGATTATCACCCGCTCGTCTTCATGGTCTAACAGTTCAATTAATCTTTTTTTTTCTACCAACTTTAACATTGTCTAAAACTCCTTAGATTCCCGGAAGGTCCCGGAGAATCGTTTTTTAACTTTTTTTACATCCTTATTATACACTGAAAAGCTAGATATCACAAGGAAAATTTGCGGCAAAATCGAGAGCCCCGATTTATTCCCCTGGTTTTTGGGTGCGATCAATGACGTTGATATAGTTATAGGGAATTTCAATGCCTTCTTTATCAAAGGCATTTTTGACGCGGATGTGTAATTCCCGTCCCACGGCCCACTGTGCACCCGGAGGCGTTTTGGCCAGTATCCGGAAATTAACCGCAGAATCACCAAATGAAATAATTCCCTGGGGAGTGGGTTCTTCCAATAGTGATTCCTTCCATTCCGGGTCTTCTGAAATTTCCTGGCATACGGTTTTCAACACCGAAAGTACGTTTTGCGTGTCTTCATCGTAAGATACCCCTACTGTCACCACGGCTCGTGACCACAGATAGTCTTTATTGGAAACCATAGAGATACTGCCGTTGGGTATGGTATGAAGTGTCCCGTCCAGGGAACGAAACTTGATGGTACGGAGAGAGATTTTTTCAACCGTTCCGGACTGTCCGTTAATCTCTACTAAATCTCCCAATGCGAATTGCTCTTCCATTAAGATGAAGAACCCGCTTACCACATCCTTCACCAGGGACTGCGCTCCAAAACCAATGGCCAATGTAATTCCACCAGCTGCCAACAGGAAGGGAGCATAATCGATATTCAATTCGCCCAGGACCCATATAACCGCCATCGCCCATATTAATACCTTGATAAATGAAAGTATAACAGAAGATAGCGTGTGATACCTCTGTTTGCGATGGTCATCTATTTTTTCACTTTCTTCTACTTTTTTGAGGATTCTTTTACTGATGCGTTTGGATATCCCGATAAAAAGAAAAACTACAAAAAGAGCAATGGTAATGACGATTACAGCTTTGATTAGTTTATTGATCAACTCTTTTTTTCGCTGTTCTTGCAGTGAATGGATTTGTTTGTTTGCATTTTCAATTTTTTCTTTAAGGGCTTTAGTGGAGGTATCGGTTAGGTATATAAAGGTTTTAACCGTATTTAAACGGGGTATTTCCAGACCGTTAAGTCGAATTTCCCGGACCCGGGCAAAGGTTTGATGAATCAACCGTTCGATTTCATTGGCTGCTGCATCTTTTTTTTGCTGTAATTCTTCTCTTTCTTTTTTTTTCTCTACGATTTTATCCGCCTGTTCTTTTTCTTTTTCCTTCAGCTCCCGGTATTTTTGTTCTTCTTGTTTCAGTTTTGCCGCATAGTTTTTCCGGTCTTGTTCCACTTGAAGGATTTGTGTAGAAATGGAGGTATCTTTTTTATCGATGGCGGAGGTTCGTTTATTTTCTTCGGCAATTTCTTTTTCCTTTGCTTTGGTTTGTATGCGCTCGATTCGTTTTTCCAGCCGTTCTATTTGGAGGGCTACTGTATTGATCTTTACTTGCAGCAGAAGAATACTTTTGGGGCTTTCGCCGGTATATTCCTTTAATTTATCCAGTATATTTTGTTCGAGTTCCGGGTGCTGCGGGTAATATTTCAACATAAAGGGAAAGAATTCATCTTCCAATACATTGTACATCAGGATCAATAGGTCGAATTTCCGTTTGTTAAAATCCAATTGCTCCACCAGTTGATTGATCTTTTCCAGTTCCTGGAAATCCGGGAATTTTTCCGGCGCATAATTATCCAGAGTCGTCGCCTGGGCACTGAGTTCCTGGTATTGGGATTCCATTTTTTGCAGTTCTGGCGGCGGCCAATCCTGGCCGTATGTGTAGGTATTGAAAATTGAACAACACACAATTAAAACAATTCCCAGCAAGGGGATAATTTGATCTATAATTTTAAGTTTCATCATTTTCTCCTTTTTTTTAGCCCACGAATTGCACGAATTTACACGAATTTTTTTATTGTTTATAGTGAATTCTTAAACTCCATTGTACAATCCTGCCCAGCGCATTGCCGTGGTTGGTCACCACGAGCTTCCATTGGCCGTTGGGATTGATGGCATTAAATGTTGTGCTGGAACCGGTCAGTCGGTGGGAGTTACCGGCCTGGGATTGGCGATTCCAGAGAAAAAAGGTGGTGCGATTGTCGGTCCCCAAAAGGGAGACAGTTAAATCCTGGATGGAAGGGTGTTCGATAACGACTTCATAATCCAGCTTTTCAATGACATTGGGTAACCCGGAAACCTTGATGATGGAGACGCTGTTGATGAGACGCCGGATAATGGTTTCGTCGGTATTGATAAAATCCCGGAATACGATCCTGGGTTCTACCTTCTTTTCTTTGCCACCGCTCAGCAGCAGGACGGCTGCCACTACCACTGCCGCACCCGCTACAATTAAAACCGGCGATATCTTTTTTTTCTTTTTCTTAGGAGTTGGCGCCGGTTTTTCAATCACCCGGGGTTTTTCTTCCTCAGCCTCTTTTTTGACCTTTTCTTTGGGAGTTACCGGTTCCACCGGCGTAACTTTCTCCTTTTCCAGTTGCAGATGGAATTGATTTGCCCGGGCAGCCTTCACGGTTACCTGCTCTTCTTTGGCAGCGTATCCCTTTAATTGGGCTTTTAAACGATAATCTCCGGCGACGAACTTTTCTTTTTTAAACGGCGTTTTCCCCACTTTTTTGTCATTGATATAGATATCCGCTTCTGTGGGTTCGGATGTGATTTCCAGGCTTGCCAATACATTTTTCTTTGCCTCTTCAAAGAGATTAATGAATTTGGGGGGATAATATTCCGGGTCCAGCTCCTGGTGGGGGTTCAGCGCCAGCAGTTTTTCCAACTGTGCCCTGGCCTTGTCGTTCTCGCGGATGGTGAAATGGGTCAATGCCAGGGATACCATGATCTGGAATAATTTTTGTTTGGTTTTGACCAGTTCTTTTTTCTCGTTTAACCGCTGGATAACACTTTCGTAAATTATAATGGCCTCTTTAAATCGTCCGTTTTGATAATTTTCATCTGCTTCTTTCAGCAGCCGGGTGATTTCATGTTCCATCTCTTCTTCGGATTTTTGCAGATTTTTGGGGTAAGAAAACAACATTGAATAGGACCCGGAAAAAAGCGTAACCGTTAATGTAAAAAAAACGATGGTAACAATGGTTACTGTTTTATGGGTTGTGTGTGTCATGCTTCTCCTCCTTTTTCACCTTTTCTAATGTAAAGGATAACGTTACTGTTTTTTTGAATTCAACTTTTATTTTTTTTTCTTCGGTTTTATAACCTTTTTTGACAGCTTTTACCGTATATTCGCCTTCAGGCAGCTTGATTTCATACAGTGGGTCTGTACCATAATCCTTGCCGTCGATAAAAAAACGGGCAAAGGGTAGGGCAGTGATGGTAACAAGCCCATAAGGTTTAAATTTCACATGGGCGATGCTTTCCTCCCCTGTTTTAACAATCACTTTTTGTTTTATTTCCTCATACCCGGGGATTTTAAAGGTGAACGTATATTCCCCGGGATCAAAGTGTTTATCAAAAACCTGGCCGGTTTTCCCAATCATGATGTCATTCAAATATACTTCCGCGGGCATGATAATCGGATATGAACTGAAACGCACTGTTCCTTGCTGAGGCGGCTGCATTTTTTGTTCTTCCCGGGATTTTGGTTTTATTTTTTCTTTTGTTTCTTTTTCTTTTTTCAGACCGACCGGTGGTTTCTGTTTCTCCTGCACAGACGGTGTTTCTTTATCTTTTTTGTCTTGTGTGTCTTTGTCTTCTATCACTATTTCAGTCTTACTCTTGGTGGGGAGCTGTTCTTCGGTTTTCAAGGGAGGTTTGGCGCGGGTTTTCTGTGGGGATTCCTCTTTTTTCGATATGACCTCGACTCCTTTTTCTTTATTTAATAATAATACCACAGCGGCAGTGATAACGACTAGAAGAAATATGGCAGCGATTTTACCGATGACATTTTTGCGTTTCCCGGTTTTTTGTTGAAGGGCTTTTTTCCTGGCTTGCAAGTACCTGGATATGAAGGTGGCCCGTTTGCTGTCCAGGATTTCCAGGATTTCACCGCCGGTTTGGAAGCGTTTATCCGGGTCTTTTTCCAGGCACCGGGTCACGATGTATTGGATTTCCCTGGGCAGGTTGGGCATATGGGAGTCCAGGGGTTCCGGTTCTTCATTGACGTGTTTGTAAAGGATTTGCATGGAGGAATCGCCGGTAAAGATGGGTTTACCGGTGATTAATTCGTACAGCGTGGCCCCAAAGGCATACAAGTCTGCGCGGCTGTCGATGCGTTTTCCTTTGATCTGTTCGGGAGAAATATAATTGGGAGTCCCTACAATTAACCCGGACTGGGTTAAGGTATCCCCGGTATCAGCACGGGCAATACCAAAATCCGCCAGGTAGAGATTTTGGGTTCCCTCTTCAGTTAAAATATTGCCCGGCTTAATGTCCCTGTGGATAATGCCCTGGGAGTGGATATATTCAAGAGCGGAAGCGATTTCTTTAATAACGGTTCGGATCATATCGATGGGTAATTTGCCTTCCCGCTCCTGCCGGGTCCGTAAGCTCTCTCCTTTGATGTATTTCATAATAATGAAGGCATTCTTTTCCTTATCTTCTATAATGCCGATATCGTACACCGGGATAAGATTTTTGTGATCCATCCGGGCGTATAAACGGGCTTCCCTGATAAATCGTTTAACCGTATCCGGCTCGTTAGCAAATTGACTTAATAAAATTTTGACTGCCACTTTCCGTTCCAGGAGTTTATCTTTTGCCAGGTAAACCTCGGCAAATCCCCCTTTGCCGATTGGTTCGATAAACTCATACTTATTTGCCAGATACTGTTTAACGCTATCTATACCCATTTTCTTCAATTATAACAAATAGTCCTGGAATTTCTTTCAATTATATTATTTTTGGGGGAAAAAAACAACCGAACAAGCACCCAAATCCACCGAGTTAAATTTTTTAACTGGTGGATTTGGTCCTCACAGCCGCTTGACATAGGATTTAAATTCATATACAATACATAACCGGGTTTGATTTTGAAACAACCGCGATGACGTTGATTGGGAGTATTTCATAAATAAGGGGATTTGAATATGAATAAAATAAACAAAAATGTTAGTACAGCAATCTCTCCGAAGCGTGCGGAAAATTTTCCCGAATGGTATCAAACGCTAGTAAAAGAGGCAGACCTGGCCGAAATGGCACATGTTCGCGGGTGTATGGTTATCAAACCCTGGGGATATGGCATTTGGGAACAAATTCAAAACCATCTCGGCCAAATGATAAAGTCAGTGGGATATGAAAACGCTTACTTTCCGCTTTTTGTGCCACTGAAATATATCCAGAAAGAAGCAGACCATGTTAAAGGTTTTGCAAAGGAAATGGCAGTGGTTACACATCACAGGCTGGAGCAGCAAGAGGGCAAACTGGTTCCTGCCGGAGAACTAAACGAACCGCTTGTGATCCGTCCTGCATCTGAGACGATTATCGGAGAATCCTTTGCAGATTGGATCAGGTCTTATCGCGACCTTCCGGTTCGAATCAACCAGTGGTGTAATATCGTACGTTGGGAAATGCGTCCACGTATTTTCCTGCGAACCGCAGAATTTCTCTGGCAAGAAGGGCATTCTGCTCATGCCACCAGTGAAGAAGCTTGTGAAGAAGTAATGCGCATGTTAGAAGTGTATCGTGAATTTGTAGAAAATTGGCTTGCTATTCCGGTAATCCAGGGAACAAAGCCCCCATATGATCGTTTTCCCGGAGGACTGGAAACATATGCTATCGAAGCGATGATGCAGGACGGTAAAGCTCTCCAGGCTGGCACGACGCACTATCTTGGTCAGAACTTCGCAAAAGCAGCGAATATTTCCTTCACCGATGCCAAGGGTAAACAGCAATTCGTATATACAACGTCGTGGGGACTCTCCACACGTCTTATAGGTGCCATGATTATGACTCATGGCGATGATAACGGGATGCGTGTTCCGCCAAAAGTGGCGCCTTATCAGGTTGCAGTCATTCCAATCCAACACGGTAATGAACAGGACGTAATCTCCTTTAAATATGCCAAAACATTATGTGACCAATTGAACTCCCTCTATTTTGGTGAACGACAGCCCATTGCCATAAAGTTTGATGATCGACTCTTGCGTTTCGTAGACAAAAAATGGCAGTGGATAAAACGGGGGATTCCAATTCAAGTTGAATTGGGGCCGCGGGATGTAAAGGGAGAAATGGTAACACTACGCTTTCGTACTGACGACCCACAAGAGAAGCATGTCATGCCCCGAAAACAATTTATACAAACTGCAAGTAAAATGCTGGAAGACATACAAAAAAAATACTATGAAGAGGCGAAAGCAAATCTGGAAAACAGGATTTATAATGTTTCCAGTTTTTCTGAGTTAGAAGAACATCTCACTTCTCAGGATTCCAGGCTTGGTTTTGTTCGGGCCCCCTGGTTTCCAAATGAAAAGGAGGACGAACGATTAAAATCCCTCGGCATAACACTCCGATGCATTCCTATTGTCCAACGTGGGATAAAAGGAAAATGCATACTAACAGGAAAAACTACCTCAACTGAAGCAATCTTTGCCAAGGCGTACTGATATTGTTAAGAAGTCTTAAATTTTTGCCTGTTCCCTTTCCCCTATAATCGGAGGTGGTTGAAGTGTAGAAAAATTAGATTTGGGGAGTAAAGCGGTTGACAAAACAATCTTTTCAGTATATAAAATTAGATGGAGAACATTTAAATGTCCGCTCAAACAAAAGAATTTATCCTGATGCTTATTAGTCAGCATGAATCTGACATAAAAACATTCGGAGTCAGACGCCTGGGCTTATTTGGATCCTTTATTCGAAATCAACAGGGAAAGGACAGCGATGTGGACATCTTAGTGGAATTTGAGCCAGGTCTCAAAACATTTGATAATTTCATACATCTTGCGTTCTTTTTAGAAGATATTTTAAGGCGTCGAGTGGATTTGGTCACAACGGATGCACTCAGCCCTTACATAGGTCCTCATATTATGAAAGAGGTAGAATATGTCACCCTCAATGCATGAATATCTCCTCCATATCCTGTGTAAGTGTTGTAAGGGGGTCAGGTATTTTATCTCTCATCGATGGATTCCACGAAGGTGACCTGTGACCTGTGACCTGTGACCTGAACAAAGGAAAAGGGACTGGTTAATTATTAAATAAAGATGAAAAAAAACGGACGGGGGGACGGGGAAGGACAGGCAAAGAAAAAATAAAACAAAAAAGTGTCAACAATAGTTGACTGATGAAACGGCATAAGTAAACAATAGTTGACTGATGATTGCTTCGAAATACAAAAAATAAAATATATTTTTTCTGGAAATCCCCTTCTACAAACAGTTTTGATTTTTTCACTCATTTGTTCCTTATTTTGGCATCATTCTTGTTACATGTCCTATATTAAAATCAATATCACGGAGGTAATCATAAGATTATGGCACGACCGAAAAGACTAAAACTAATTGGAGAAGAGGGATTTTTCCATATCACGTCCAGGACCGTCGGACAAGAATTCTTTCTTGGCGATGTGGAGAAGGAGAAGCTGTTTAATATCATCAAGTACTATTCTGGGTATTACTTTGTCAAGCCCATCGGTCTTACGGTTATGGATAACCATTTTCACCTTTTAATTAAGTCAGAGCCGGAAAGTTATTACAGCGATGATCAAGTCAAACAGCGGGTAGCAGAATACCGTGATAAAAAGAAGAAAAAAGAAAAGGCAAAAGAAGAAGATTGGGAGGGGGAAGAAGAGGGGGATGGAGAAATATCTTCTAATGAACTGCAGCGAATAAAAAAACAAATGGCAGATATTTCCGAATATGTTCGTGCCATTAAGCAGACGTTTTCACGCTGGTATAATAAAATGAACAACCGCAGCGGTTACCTTTGGGGTGATCGCTTTAAAAGTGTATTGATAGAAAAAGGAGAGGGCTTACTGAATTGTTTGGCCTATATTGATTTAAACCCGGTTCGTGCCGGGATTGTAAAACGGCCGGAAGATTACCGGTGGTCTGGTATTGGCTACCGGATTTATACGGATAATAAGGGAGATTTTCTCAGCTTTGACGGTATTTTTTCAGAATCGGAGATGAAAGACCATCCTAAAGAGGAGTTACTTCAATGTTATCGTTATTTTGTTTATAAGTGCG
>WVZO01000337.1 GCA_011772425.1 Candidatus Aminicenantota bacterium | reverse complement strand
CTTCAACTTCGTTTGAAGTTTCAAGAAAGTCAACGGTTTTGACTTTACTTAACATTTCAGTTATTTTCGGGCCGCGTGAGACAGCCAGGTCGCCGCTTTGCTGAAAATAGCTGGCCACCCGTGAGCGAAGATTCTTGGCCTTGCCAACGTAGAGCACTTTGTCTGCCGAGCCCTTCATAAAATAAAGGCCCGGCCCGGTTGGAAAGCTCTTTATCTTTTCACGAAGCGCTCGAAATTTGCTACTTTTTTCGGCTGACATATTATTATCTTAACATCATTGTGAAATTATCTAAAACACATTGGCCTGCCAAAAAATTTATGCAAAAATTTTTGAAATTGGTCTTTACACCTAATCAAATTCTCATTAATCTGCCGATACAGTTTTTACGGGTTTTAATACTATATCTGGCTTAATTCCCGGTCATTTTTCTATATATTGCGGTCTTTTTTTTCGCAGGGAGGCGTATAAATGTCTTATAACTTTGACCCCGATAATCCTTTCAAAGACCAGCAGCCACAACCCAAAACGGCTGTAAAAACCTGCGAATCAAGGGGTCTGAAGATAGAGCATTTCTTTTCAACCCCGGGCGTGCATCCCTTTGAGCAGCTCGAATGGGAAATACGTTCGGCCAAGATCACCGACGACAGCGGACAGGCAATCTTCGAGCAGGACAATATCGAAGTACCGGTATCCTGGAGCCAATTGGCAACAAAGGTTGTGGCGAGCAAATACTTTTATGGTGATGTCGAGACCGGCCAGCGGGAAAATTCAGTAAAGCAGCTTGTCCATCGTGTTTGCAAAGCGATTGCCGACAGGGGCAGAAAAGACGGTTATTTCGCCACCGACGAAGATGCCGAGGTTTTCTACAACGAATTAGCCTGGCTGTGCGTGAATCAATACGGGGCATTCAATTCACCTGTGTGGTTCAATGTGGGCCTTTTCGATGTTTATGGTGTTGCCGGCAGCAAACACAATTTCCATTGGGACCCGCAGCGCAAAGAAGCCGTTGCCTGTGAAAACAGCTACGAATATCCGCAGGCCTCAGCCTGTTTTATCCAGTCGGTTAAGG
>WVZO01000236.1 GCA_011772425.1 Candidatus Aminicenantota bacterium | reverse complement strand
TTAGCTCGTCCGTGAGCTAAATTAGCTTGTGACTGAACAATTTTAGCTGGTGGGTGAACAAAATTAACTCAATGGCCTTTAATTCCAAAGGCTGCCCATATATCCCCTCTCATGCAACTCAAATCCCGGCTGTAGGAAAATATCCTCAGCCATGCCGTTTAAATCCTTCCATTGCAAAAAAAATTCCATCCATGCAAAAAAATTGGCATCGACGCAAAAATAATCCCATCAATAGAGAAAAAAATCTTTCCGATGGCAAATTTTATGCATTTTTGCATAAATTTTGCCATCGTCTCAAAAAAATTCATAAATTCAGGATTAATTTATCCATCGTTTCAAAAAAATTCATGAATTTGCATGAATTTTGCCATCAATGGGAAAAAACATGCAATTTGAGAGAAAAAAATTAGCCACAAGGCTTGTAATCTCTCGTACCGCACGGGCACTCTGAGAAAACTGATGCCCTCCGTGCGGATCTACTAACCACAATTTTTATCTCCAGGATGGACATAAAAACTAAAAAACTTTAAGAATGTCCATCCTGAAACTCCTATGCCTCCGGCGGCCAAGGACTCTTTTGAAAAACCGCCCCTGGACCCCACAAAACTTTTTATTTAGTGGAGGGCGTTGTTGCCGTTGTCCCATATTATCGGACCACTGGCACCTTCATAGCCCGACAGTTCCTTCAATCCCCGGCGGATTCCCGGACGGTTCAAACCCTTTGACCGGATTGAGAGAATAATCAGTCGGGCGGCATCATATCCATAAGCGGCACTATATGTCGGGAACACACTGAATCGCTTCTCAAAATCCCGGCTGAACTGTTTATAAATTCCCCCGGTCTTGGCCTGATCAGGTGGCTGAAAGGGCTCAACCATATAAAGAGGTCCTTTGTAGATTGCTCGCAGTTCTTTTATATCCACTCCCGGGGACCAGGGCATGAATACGGGGCAAACAATGCCATTACCCTGGAGGGCCTTTAATAGCACAGGAACAGCGGCTGCCCGGAAACAAAGTACCAAAACACCGGGACGAAATCCCCGGATTCGTTCTACAATCGCTTGAAGCCCAGGTAAGTTTGGCGATACTTTAAAATGAAACAGCGGTGGTACCTTCTGCTGGTTCAGCTCTTTTTTAATTTCCCCGGCGGCGGCCCGGCTGTCATGATCGGTTGCGGATACCAGTCCCACCCGGTTAAAATGCCTGGTAACAATGCCATTCTTAACCAGTAACCGTGCCTGTATTTTGTCATCCGGCGGGAGACGAAATATCCACGGCACACCGGCGCGAGTTAATGAAGAAGCAGAGGAAACCGGTGCTATCACAGGAACGTGCGCCTTTGCCGCGATCTGCTGGGCAATATGGCTGGCACCGTCCCTGAACCCTATTACAGCCCATACCCGGTCCCCATATACCAGGCGGATCACTTCTTTTGAACCGGCAGCCCAGGGATCAGCGGCCCAACGCCGAACCAGGCGAAAATTTACACCCCGGTATCCACCCCCGGCATTTGCCTGTTCGACAGCCAGACTCACTCCCCGGTAAAGGTCATGGGCAGCGGGATCGCCTTGATTAAAAGGGGCGAAAAGACCGATGGGAATGGAACGTAACGATGAGGGATCGATAACGCTGCCTGGCGGTCCGTTAAAGGCCCGTGGATCATCAAGCATTCGTTTATAGGCGTCTTGCGCCTCAGCCATTGGGATTACGGCTGTGAAGCAGCATACAAGGATAAAGATAACCGCATACGTTCTCACTTCATGGCCTCTTCATGTGAATAGAAAACCCAGCGGCCTTTTTCTAAGACAGCCAGGGCAGCAGGACTGATATTATTGAAAACAGCATCAAACTCTTTTTTACCGGTAACGCCGTCAAAACGCTTTATCTTTGCCAATTCATCGCGAATCCTGGCACGATTGAGACCTGCTTTTTCGATTGCCTTTATCAGCATGCACATGCCGTCGTAGGCATGGGCGGCATAAGTTTCCGGGGCCTCGCCGAAACGTTTAATAAAAAGGCGATTAAATTCCAGATACCGGGGACCGCCGCTGTCCGGGTCATAGGGATACCCGGCTGCTACCTTGTCGATATTATCTCCCGCATTTTTAATAAAGTCCGTGGAGACCATCCGGTCACTGCCGATAAACCACTGGTTCATCCCCATGGCCCGCATTTGTTTAAGAATAAGGGCAGATTCGGCGGCATCGCCATAAGTGATAACGGCTTCGGGATTAAGGCTCTTGATTCGCTGCAATTGGGGAGTGAAGTCCGTATCCCCCACCGGGTAATTAAGCTCTGCCAGAAAAGGATGGCCCAATCGTGTCGCCGCATCCCTGAACTCATCGATGCCGATTCGTCCATAACGATTATTGGCTCGCAGGGCAGCTATCCTGGTTAACTTAAGCTTTTTGAAAACATAATCCGCTAATAAGTAACACATTTGCCGGTCGTCGGTAATGACGCGAAAAACCCAGGGTATAGCGGTCTCGGTGAAGGTAGGGTCGGTATCGCCGGTGTTCATCATGGGGATTTCCACTTTGAGGGCGACGCGAATGGCAATGTGGCTGTTAGCGCCGTCTATAGTACCGAGAATTGCCCAGACATTGTCTTTGTAAGCCAGGTGGATGATTTCGTTGCCGCTGGCTCCCCACAGTCCGTTATCGTTGCGCACGATCAATTTGTAAGGAATTTTCCCACCGCGATAGCCTCCCCTGGCATTGGCTTGTTCAATAGCAAGTTCTGCCCCTTGCAGCATCTTTTTTCCCAGGCTCTCCTCGTGAGACAAGCCCCCGGTAGCTACCGATACTGTCGGCTCAATAGGTCCCAGGAAACCTATCTTTACACTGTCCACATGTTCCGGCTCCGGGATTTCCCGACCGTATCCCCGGTATTCCAGGGGATCGAGGAAAAATTGTTTATAAGGTTTGGCAAACTTCCCAAAGGGAACGTACCTGGCCGGAGTTCGACCATAGCTGCCGGTTTCTTTCTTTTTTTCAGCCGATTCGGAGCCTTCTTGCGCCGTTATAGTCAAACCGGTCGTAAGCAACATCAACAACAAGAAAAAAATAAACGGTTTCATTTTTGCCTCCGGCGGACCCGCGGCGCGGGCACCCTATTAGTGGGGCTCTTTTTGGAAAAACTGCCCCCCTCTAATCGGCCGGGGCTGCCAGCCCCCCCCGCAAAAACTTTTTATTAGTTTTTAATCCGGGGTAGTAGTTTTTGCCGATGCCTCTTGCCAGTCCGTGGCCGGTGCCGATCCAGAGGTCCTTGCCCTGGAAATCGAGACAAATGACAAAATGATTGGGAAGAGTCAGTTTTGTAGGAACAGAACCATGTTCTTTATTTCCGGTACTGACATGGGCGGTCCATGTTTTATCCGTTGGTTTATCTTTTTTGTAAGTGACCCAGGTATCGGATTTAAAGTCTACCAGCACGGCCAGGCCAAGGTCGGTGGCATTGTAACAGGAAACAGCACTCCTGCCCAGGGAGAAATTGATAAAGTTGCTGGCCAGGCCGCTGTCATGGTCCATATAGCCGCGCCAGTGCCGGCCGTCGTAGCGGCTGAGTCCGAAATAGGTGGCGGCCCAGAGTACGCCGTCGATATAAGAGACCGATGTAGTAATATTGTGAATTAAACCGTCATCGCGATATAGATCGATTTCCATTTCCCTGTCCGGGTCGCGGTGGGCGTTCCACCGTCGTGTTTTCCTGTCCCATTCCAGGACCCCGCCGCCCCATACGGCAATATAGACCTTACCGTCACCGGCATTGGCATTGTAGCACCAGATTTCGTCCATAGGAGCATTCTTTTCCGTGTATATTTCCCATTCCCCGGTAACGGTATTATAGGAGCTGATTCCAGCAGTTGTGGCCGCCCATACGGTATCTTCCAGCAGGGCAACGCCATAAACCACATCGTTGACCAGGCCGCTGTTGAATTGATTAAAATGATCGAATCGTCCGCCGCTGAACCTTGCCAGTCCACCGCCGAACAATGCCAGCCATACATCGCCGGTCCTGGGACTGACAGCAATGCCGCTTACTACCTTCCAGGGCAAACCATCCTTCTCACGCCAGCTCTTCCAATGTCCGTTTTCATAAAGTGCCAGCCCACCTTCGGTTCCTACCCACAAACGTTTACCGTCGGCTCTAATGGCAAAAATATGATCATTGGGCAAACCATCTTTCACATAAAACGTTTCCCACTCAGTATAAATAAACGGAACTTTACCGTCCGAAGGACTACTAAAAGTTTTTGCGGGGGTCCAGGGGGCAGTTTTTTCAAAAAGAGCCCCCTGGTCGCCGAAGGCAACAAGAACCAATATAAAGAACGTCATTGCTAATTGTTTCATTATTTGTTCAACCTTTTAAAGGGTTTTTAGATATTCTATCAGGTCATTTAACTGGTCTTTAGTCATATCATTAGTTACCCCATGTTTGTCATCGGGATTGAACCGGGTCCAGATTTCTTCCAATGTATCTGCCCTGCCGTCATGGAGGTAGGGAGCGGTTTCGTAGATGTTGTTGAGATGAGGAACATCGAAATTCCCGTGGGTATCGAGGTGGGACCGGGTTCCCACATCGACGATTCGCCGGTTCGTGAAGTATGGCCCCGAATGACAATGATTACACCGGTTTTCTTTAGGGATTTCAGTCCTGGAATTGGTGTGAGTGCGTTCAAATAATAATTTTCCCCGGCGCTGGGCCGCGGTCAGTTCATGTCCCTTTCGATAGCGGTTGGGATTACGCGGGATCGTACATATATACCGTTCAAGGGCATTGACCTGTTCCGGGGTAAAGGGATCGATACGGGTAAAAAATACAGCTAAACGGGGCCCGCATTGGCGTCTCAGGGTCTTATTTTTCCCGGTCCATTTAAAGGGAGCGGTGTCCAGGATTCCCCGTAAGGTCCGGTTATCCACGGGGTTGACCCCCAACCCGTCCGGTTCGATGTCATAGGTAATACCGTCGACGCCGCCGTCGGGATGACAGGTATGACAGGAAAACTGTCGCCCGTAGGTTATTTCAGCGCTGTGAAAAATGCGCTCGCCAAAACGCTCCAGGGTAATTTCCTTTGGCCCTCCCAGGTCGATAACAGCGACACGCTCTTGTTTATCCACCTGGATGACAGAGATGGTATCGTCCAGTGCATCCGCCGCGTATACAAACCGTCCGTCCCCGGAAACGGCAAGACCGCGGGGATTTCGTCCTACAACGATACGTTTGACAACGTATTCACTGGCTATACCGAGGTGGTTGAGTAAAATCCGCTGCCGCTCTTCTTTACTGGCGCGGCCCAGTATGTTTTTTATTTTTGCCAGGTCGATGGCGGCAACAGCATCGATGCCTCCAGCCGAGACATACGCATACCTGCCGTCGGGGGTGATAACCACATCCGTGGGATCGGCAAAGTAATTGTCCATCTCATCCAGTAGAAGCTGATCCACCTGCCCGTCTTCCCGGAGAATGCCGATGCCGTTGGTAATCATCCAGCCCTGGATGACACGGGTGATAGGGAGCAAATTTTTTGTCCGCAGCAGTGTCACCAGGGCAAATTCTCCATCCGGGGAAAAATCAATGCCTTGAACCAGGTTGGCTCCCGGGATCATGATACGATTTTTGACCACCGACCGCTCCGTGTCGATTACAGTCACTTCCGACCGTGAAGGGGTACGAAATTTAACATAATGAGAAAGGTTATTGGTAATAAAAACGGAACGGCCGTCCGGGGACCGTTTAACAGCCCAGGCACCGCGTCCTGCGGACAGGCGTTTTACTTCGCTGCCAGCCTTGAGATCAACAACGGATATGTCGTTCGAGCCGGCATTTGCCACATACAGCGTATTATCATCCGCACCGGTTACCAGGCCATGAGGCTCGTCTCCCACCGGGATATGTTTAAGGACCTTATAACTATTCGCATCGATGACGGAAATGGTATCCGAGCCGCGATTACTGACAAAGATTCTCTTCCCGTCGGCAGAAAGGCATACACCGTGGGGTTGGTTTTGTACTTTTATCTCCGCTAATACGGTTCGTTTCCCGGTGTCCACAACAATAAGGCTGTCGGAACTCTCACAAGCGGCAAACAGTCGTTTGCCTCCCGGGGAAAGTGTTAGATTAAAGGGAGTTTTATATGTAATGGTACCGGTTTTGGCAGTGGACGTCCCCGGTTTCCAATGACGGATTTTTTCTTTCATTTGCTCATAGTTGAAATTTTTGCCGGTATGGCAGCGGATACAGGTATCACGGGTTGGTTTTACCAGGCCGGTTTGTTTCGCGGCAGCGGGATCGCGCCCGGCAGCTTCCTGTACATGCTTGTTCCCGGGGCCGTGGCAGCTTTCGCACTGTACGCCCCGGACGATCCCGGGACCCTGTCCTGTTGCATGGCACCTGAGGCAGGCGGCAGCTTTTTGCGGATTGCCTTTCACAAATTGTTTCCCGGCATTTTGACACGCCTTTTTTGTACCCAGTACTGCATACGCGTCGGCATGGGCTGAAAGACGCCACTTGCTGAATACATACCCTTTACTTTCTCCTTTATGGCATCCGGCACATACCATCACACCGGCGTATTGGCCACCCTGCGCCGACGAAACCACGCTCTCCCCGGGACCAGGGCTATCGCCACCTCTGCCCGGGTGTATCACCCGGTAAAGAAATTTTTTATAGTCAAAGGTTTCGGTCTCCAGGACTGCCATATGAGACTCTTTGGCATTATGACACACCAGGCAAAAATCTTCTCCGGGCATTTGTAAGCCGGCCTTTATTGCCGCTTCCCTGTCAACCATCACGGCTGCATCGGTGTATTCGCTGCCGGGGCCGTGACAGTACTCGCATTGAATCCCATCCTCCAAAAAGAAAGCCTCATCCCTCTGCCATGTTTCGGTATCGGAAGCGGTGGTGTGACATTTGAGGCACACAGGGCTGTCATAGGGATTAACATCGATTCCCGACAGCCTGGCGATTTCCCTTGCCTCAGGCATGGCCAGGGCAGCCCAGCTTCGCGCGTGTTTGGATAAATACCAGCGGTTAAACTGGTCTCGTTTTCCTACCATGTGATGACATCGGCGGCAGACAGCCTCACCCACATAAAACCGCTCGGTTTCGGCAGACACAGGTGAAGATACCATAATCAATAACGTTGAGCACAAAATAATTAGTCCGGGAAGAATAACTTTTAAATACCTATACATGCTGCCACCTCATCTACTTATTAATATATTTCTAATCCTCTTAATGAAAAGTTTTTGGGAGTCCAGAACCCTTTTTTCAAAAAGGGTTTTGGCCGCCGGAGGCAAGAAAGAGAAAATGCTTTCCCCTGGGTAATTGTCAAAACCTGGTTTGCGTCTATATTTTTCAGCACTTGGACCTTGCCGTTCGGCCAGCGAATCTCGATTTTTTCAGCTTTCTTGTTTTTTCCCAGCCCGAAATGGAGCCGGTAGTCGCTTTGGGAAAGATAGCCAGAACTGCTGATTACGTTGCGGGTTTGAGTCTTCCCTCCTGAGGTGAGACGAACTCGCGAGCCAATAGCGTCACGGTTGCTTTGTTTTCCTATTAGACGAATCATGAGCCAATGGTTGCGATTACCACCATCGTTACGCATGAGACGAGCCCTGGCATTCAAGTTCAAGATCAGGATGTCCAGGTCGCCGTCGTTATCGAAATCACCGGCTGCCGATCCCCGCCCCACGAATTTGACTTGAAAGTCTTTACCGGTTTGTGCCGAAACGTCCCGGAATTGTTTTCCGTTAACATTACGAAAGAGCAGGTCTTCTTCCGGTTCAAGGTGGTGGCTGTCGCCATTGGAAATGAAAATATCCAATAAACCGTCGTTATCGTAATCGAAGAAATTCCCGGACCAACTGGTATACTGTCCACAAGCAACAGCTATCCCGGACTGGGCGCTCATCTCCACGAAAAGCCCTTTGCCGGTGCTGCGATAGAGACAGGAGTATGCCATGTCCGGTACTAATATGTCCATATGCCCGTCAAGGTCAAAATCACCGAACTCGGGACCCATGGCAGAGGTGGCTTCACCGTTTTGGCCGAAACCAGTCCCGGACAACAGGGCGATTTCGCTGAATGTTCCATTACCGTTGTTGCGAAAAAAATAGTTCTCCATGGCATCGTTGGCTACAAAAATATCCATGGTGCCGTTATTGTCCAGGTCACAGGATGCAACCCCCATGGCCCGGCCCTGCGGTTTGAAAACCCCGGCTTTGCCGGTGACATCTTCAA
Source organism: Candidatus Aminicenantota bacterium (assembly GCA_011772425.1). Taxonomy (GTDB): domain Bacteria; phylum Acidobacteriota; class Aminicenantia; order UBA2199; family UBA2199; genus JAKAGC01. The sequence continues at coordinate 33,017 of WVZO01000236.1, read as the reverse complement.
ACGTCCCATTGCCGCGGTTCCGATAAAGGATGTCCGGCTGCCCTTGATATGACAGCGGCCCCGGGAACGCTTCCGCTGCAAAATAATGTTTGTAATCGGGATCATAAAGGAGATAGTTGCCCACATATAAATCCAGGTACCCGTCGCCGTCATAATCGAGAAACGTACACCCGGTAGAAAAGAGTTTGCCCCCAACTCCTGCTTCCTGGGTTACATCGCTGAAGGTCCCATCCCCGTTGTTACGAAAAAGAACATTAGGGCCATAGTTGGTGATAAAAAGATCGGCATCGCCATCATTATCATAGTCCGCGGATATGCATCCCATTCCATAACCCCGGTCCCCTACCCCGGCATGGGAGGTGACATCGGTAAAGGTCCCGTTTCCATTGTTGCGATACAATACGTTCCTTAACTTGCCGGCAAGTTTACGTCCCCGTGGATGGTTAATCTCTTTTAGATAACTGCCGTTCACAAAGTAAATGTCGAGATCGCCGTCACCGTCATAATCGAAAAAAGCGGTTCCCGCACCCGTAGATTCGACGATATTGCTCAGCTCATGGTCCCCGATACTGTGGATAAACGTGATTCCCGCCTTTTCAGTAATGTCTACCAGTACCGGGAGCTGTTGTTTTTCGCTTTCGCCTGCCTTCGCCTGCGGAATGATAAGAATGAGTGCCAGAACAAAAAAGAAAAGAGTTGTTGTTTTCATTGGAAATTTTGTCATCAGTTATTTTTTCTTGGCGCAGCTTCGATTTGCACCGCTGGCTTGACAACGGCCCGGGGAAGCTGGTTGGGAGGCGCCAATTCCCTGTCCTCATGACAGCCAATACAACCGCGCGATTCCCGGGGCATTACCCAGGTCCAGGTGAGCTGAGTGGTAATCACCTTGCCTTCTTTATCCAACAGTTGGAAAGCCAGCGGGGTCTTAGCCGGGACACGAATGTGGAATGAACCGTCCGCTTCCACAGGCGCTGTTCCCAGGATACGGCGAGTCACCGCCGCTTCCCGGTCAAGGAAAACACCTTCCAGCACGCGTACCTGCTTGATTGATCCGCGGGCCAATTGTTTCACTTCAGGGCGATCGCTGATGTAGACATCGATGCAGTAGAAAACACCGGTTTCCCGGTTATGATCCACAAAAGAAGAGCGGCCTTTTACAACCGGATGAGAGGCCAGTACCCGCGCATCGACACAATGATAATCCTCGGAGAGGTAAAGCGTTTTTCTATGCCTTCGGCGACCNNCTTCGGCGACCAGGGGGGCTCTTTTCGAGAAAACTGCCCCCCTGGACCCCCCGCAAAAGCTTCTGATTAGTTTCGTCGTTTCCAACGACTGTTCCGGGGGTCAACAAATAAAGACCGTAGAGCGACCCTTTTTTCTTGGTGCGGTAAGAGACCACAAGACCTCCGTCAGGCAGAGGACAGGGACTGTGATAGAAGCCCTTTTCATCAGAGTCGATGACGTTGTACGAGTGTGCGGGCCGCCGTACCGATACGTATGCAAGCGCACCGCCGCCCAGCCATTGGCTAACATCGGTTTGGATAAAATAAACACGTCCGTCACGGGCGATCCGTACCATTTCTTTATTTCCCGGCACATCGAAACCGGTCAGGTAACCCATCAAATCAGTACCGTCAATGTTTACGGCAAGAAGATCAAGGCTTTTGCCCGAGCCGGTTTCAAACCCTTTGTTTTTCAAACTGCTGAAGATAATGCGCCCGTTGGGCAGGACGTCGGGGGAGAATTCGGGATATAAGTTGAATGTAACCCGCTGTGGGTTCTTTCCGTCAAGATCACAGGTATATAAATGATTTGATTGCAGGTAAGCAATCCTTCGGGTGGGTGCTTTGTCGTCAAGATGAAATAGGGAACCGACGTAAAGGGGAGACACGCAGTCACTGTCTCCATGAGTGATCTGTATCCTGTTTTCACCATTAACATCCATCTGCCAGATTTGCCAGTGTTCTCCCTCTCTCTGCTTTCCGGAAAACAGGATTTTTTCTCCGGAGAAGGAGACCGCGGGATCGCGGGCCGATAGGAATCCAGTGGTCAGGTGAACCACTTTTCCCCGGGTACCGGAAAAGGAGAAACGGACAATTTGACACCCGTCTACATAGCGGTCCGATGGCAGTTGAGTACTTATAGGAGGAGTTGAGGGTTCAGCGGCGGCCGGTATACGGACAAAGATAATATCCGGCTTTTTTGGCAGTGGAACACTTGCTCTCATGACAAAACTGGAGGATAAAATGACCACCGTCAATAATAAGCAAAATCTCCAGGTTGTTTTTTTATTAATCATGGCCCCTGTCTCGATGTCGGCAAACCAATTGCCCCTTCGATTTCTACCAGCAAACTCTCCCGGCATATATCCGCAACCAGGTACAAAGAGGGCACTTCTTCAAAATATTCATCACAGATTTTTTTTACTCTCGGCATATCGGTTTCATTTTTAACGTAAACCCGGATATGAGAAAAAGGGAAAGCAGCCGAAGATACCGGCAAAGCATGTTTTTCCAGGTTGTCCGGGGAAATCAGCCGGAAAATATTTTCGATAGTAACCCGGGTTTGTTTTTCCACATCAGCCGGAGATACGACTTTTTGTCCCCGGATGGCAGCAGTGCCGGAAATATAAATATAATAGTAATCATCTTTTGCAATCGCTTTGGCCCTTTCGAATTTCGGCGTGGATTTCTGCCCGAAACCATGAATCGCACGTCCTACCAATTCCTCCTGGGAGTATTGATAGGCATCCACCTGGTCCGGGTTTTTTACCGGGATGACCATCATATCGCCGGGAACATCGGCTGCGATAAATTCCAACACCACACCACCGCAGTCCATTCCTATCCCGGTAGCTGACGGATAACCCCTCTTGAAATCTACCTCTCCATAATTAAGTGACCGGATATCGTTAAAAACCTGGTAATTCTGCCTGGTTCCATCTTTAAAATCCGTGTTCCCGGTAATATTTTCAATGTAATTCCACTGCCTGACGATATGTGAGAAATCCATATTCTCATTTTCCAGTATCCGTTTCATGAGCCTGAAGGCATCTTTCGATTGCTGTAGTGTGTCGGCGGAGATTTCTCCCGAAGTAATGCCAGCAGCGTAGATTTCTCTGCGGCCGGGATAGTTGACAGTGATATATCTGATGTCATCCAGGTCTTTACGGGAAATAACAACCCTATCGTCCCGGTGGGTCATTACTACCAGTTCAACAGCCATTAAAGCCCCTCCTTCCGGAGGTTGCCCTATGAAACCGGTGGGTGGATAGAAAGATTTATAAAAATCCTTCAAACCGGTAGACAATTCTTTTTTTAGGGAATAGAAATCATTCTTATCAGCGGTATTAAGAAAAACTGTTTGTTTCAGGACGTCCCGGGTTTCTAACCGGCAGTCGGCCAGGGATTTTTCAATGGTGTGGAGGCACTCATCCAGTTGTTCTTCCAGGGAAGAGGAACATTGCATCATAGTTTTTTCAGGTTGAATGTACATAACTTGTTCTCTAAGCATAGGGTATTTTAAAACACAAATAAACGATTGTCAAGAAAAGAAAGCTCCCCTTTTCCCCTATTCTTCTTCTTTATTTAACCAGTCCGTGAGGAATATTTGGGCTTTGAGGATTCACGGTTACCCTCCGAGTTGCCGGGTTTATTACCAGGTCCATGTCCTCCATGGGTACAGTCCTCATTAGTACCGAATCCCCAAGAACGAGAGCACCCGTGAAACTCGTGCGATTCTCAAAGTTCACCTGAACCGGTCCGACATAGGGGACTACCAGGTTGCGTCCGTCGGCTGTAGTGATTGCCCTTTTCTCGATCTCTGTCAGTCCCAGTTGGATCTGCACGTGGTCAGGGATGCAGATCGTGATTGCCCCGGTGTCCACCGGCGTGAAGGTGTTATCCTCCGGCATGAATGTGTAAAACTGTATTGTGGCTATATAAAGCTCCGGTACTGACCTAAAAAGCTTCGGCGGTGACATATAAAGCTTCGGCACTGACCTAAGAAGCTTCAGCGGTGACATATAAAGCTCCGGCACTGACCTAAAAAGCTTCGGCGGTGACATATAAAGCTCCGGTACTGACCTAAAAAGCTTCAGCGGTGACATATAAAGCAGCTCCAATACTGACGGAAAAAGCTTCGGTATGGATATATAAAGCTTTAACGGGGATACGGCTTTCAGTTTTCCTACGGCCCGACAAGCATCTTCCTACGGGTCAACCACCAATTCCTACGGCTTCCTCACCCCATTCCTACGGGTCTGGGACCGTCTTCCTACGGGCCAGGGAGCCGTCCCTACGGCCCTGGAACCATCTTCCTACGGCCTGGGAACCCGTTCCTACGGGTCCAGAACCACCTTCCTACGGGTCCCTGACTCCTTGCCGACAGCACGGGGATCCCCTTCCCAGGCAGATTTACCCCCTTCAAGAGAGCCGACATCCTGACTCCCGGGCAGGATGACATAGAGACCGACCATGTTGACATAGTTAAAAAAATTTATCTGTCCCGTTTCTAAATCTTGCCATTTCCTGGCAGAATATTTTAGCCACAGAGATCACAGAGAGAAGGCTTTTTGTCAGACGCTAAAGAATAAAGTAACAGTTAAGCGCCAACCACAAGCCGCAAGCACCAGCCAAAGCTAAAAGCTGGAGCTTGAGGCTGGCGCTGGTGCTAACAACTGCTGGAACTTGCAACTTAACTGTTACATAAGTAGAAATACTCATTTTTTCCAAAAGGGGTTGACTTTCTTTCCCAAGGTGTGGTAAAAAGTTACTTCCGGGAAAGACCGGCGATGATTAGATGGAGAACACCTGAGTTGGCGGGGTTAATGGGGGTAAAAGTTAGAGTGACACCCTCTAAGGGCGGAAGCTTAACCGTTTTGAATTTTATTTTCCCTCCTTTTATTAATACTCTGTAAAATGCGCAAAAAAAAACAACGTTTTTCCGGTTGGTATCTTTCAAATGTCATGAATAAATCCTATAGGGTGGGGACGCCGTCCCCCTATTGGCAAATAAGCCGTAATATACGAATTTCGTATAATAATAAGTTAGCCAACATATAGATATCTATAGGAGAATTAATGAGAAAATGCCATATTATTGTGCAAGAGGCAGTAAACCAGATGGAAAACGCTGCTCGAATTGCACTTGACGCTCTTGTTTCTAGTCGAATCGAGCAAGAGCCAGCCTTTACTGATCGGTTGCTCGGTGGTATCGAACATGCAATGGATGGATTTCGTCATGAGGGTATAATTTGGACTGCGAAAACCTTTACAGATCGCGGTCATAAATCGCAGGAATCGAGGATTGGTGCGGACTTCGCTGGTGTATTGAAGCTTGATCTGGCACGCGTTTCTTTGTCGACGGGGTTCCTTGCCCAGGCTAAACTAGTTGATCCTAGAGATAGCTTATCAAAAAAAGAATATCAGCGCTTAGTAAGTCAATGTCGCTTTATGTTACATATTTCGCCTGCTTCTTATGTCTTTTTATACTCTGTATCAGGAATACAAATCGTTCCTGCTATATCTTTAACCAATGCAAAACAACGTAACCCTTATCTTTTATATAAAATGACTTTCTCTCAATTTTTTGAGTACCACTTAGCTTCATTCATAGGAGATTATCGATTGGGTATTCCATCAATTGAGGCTATTAAAAACCTTAGAACAGACTCAATAGCTCAGCGTGTGCTATTTTTATCAGCTACAAGTTCAAAGAGTCGTTCAAAATGAAACTCATCGAGTTATTTTCTTATCTATCGTAATCGGCTAACAAGCGCATGCAACATACAGCCAAAAGCCTGCATCTTTTGGAGATAACTTACCTGGCACTTTTTTCTTATAAATGACCGTTTCGTTTTGTCCCGGAGATAATTCCTTGTTGTCCAGAAGCGGGTAGATGTAGATCGGCTTTCTGTCAAATGTTGAGGATAACTTACCTGGCAACTTATTCGGTGGATCAATTTATAATGAATCGTGTAGTGGGAAATTGGGCTGGACGTTATTGGGAAAGTGGTGGGGTTTATTGAGCGCTTATGATAAATGGGAGTGGATTTTTACGTCGAAATCGAATAAAATAACCCCATAATCGGATTGGAAGAGTTAAACAGGGGGCTGTCTTTGATTTCTTGTTTCTTGGAGTCTTATGATCATCAAGTCTCACGAAGACGTTGGCATTATCGATATCAATAAGGTTGCAGAAAAAACTCAAATAATTCATTTCATTTTTTACTGTTTTATACTTTTTCAAAATAGGAAATTTTGCCAATTGAAAAATAGTTGTTTTTCCATTAAAATTATCCTTTGAGTTATAATCGAGATATCGAATGAAAAACAAGGTTAACATTTTGCATCTTTCGGATTTGCACTTTGGTGATGAATCCCTTACAATGGCGGCCAAACGGAAAAATGTCCTTGAGCGAATGGTGGAAATAATAAAAAAAGAGGACAGGTTATGGAAACCTCATTTACTGGTTATTTCGGGGGATATCGGATGGAAAGGCGAAAAAGATGATTATCAACATGCAAAGAAGTGGTTAATCCAAATTCTGGATGCATTGGAGTTAACGTCAAAAGAATTGATTATCTGTGCTGGTAATCATGATATAGACTTAAAAGAAGCACAGTTTTTAGTATCACCGTCAAACAGTCAGGATGCTGATAATCTTCTAAGAGTGGAAAATATCCATCGTTTTTCAAAACCTTTTGAAAATTACATTTCTTTTTGTCAAGAAATGGGGATAGTTCCTTATTCCATCGGTACTGAATATTCATTCATGGTTGGAAGCCGAAAGGTGGAAGGGCTTCGGTTTATAATTTTGAACTCAGCTTGGTTTTGCCGAAAGAACAAAATGAATAAACTCTGGATCGGTCTTCCACACCTTCAAATTATGGAGGCTTCTGGGCAATTGGGTAACAAAGATATGGTAAACATTGCATTGATTCACCATCCACCTGAATGGCTTGATGAAGAGGAAAATAACAGTTATGGCAAACGTCTGAATACCTATCAATATTTAACTCAATATTGTTCTCTGGTTCTTTCCGGCCATGTGCATGGCGCAATAAAAAAGAGCGATCTGAAGTGTGAGCAAGCATTTTTGTTTATAGGAGGGTCATCCTATTCGGGTGACTGTGTTCGTAATAATTTTTCACTGTTTCAGGTAGATATCGAGAAGTTCATCGTTAAACGTAGACCATTTAGATTCGAACCTGCTGATTGGTTATGGGCATATAACAAGGATTACAAAGTTGTAATTGATTTCAGAAAAAAAGCTATTATAAATGAAGAAGTAGTAGCTGAAGATGATTTTTATAAATTACTCTTAAGAGGTTCAAAATCTTATTACAGCGCCCTTACAGGTATTTATGGAAGGTTTAAGTATATCAGCATTTCTGACATTATATTGACACCTCCCAAAAGCGAAATGATTGAAACAGTGATAGAAGAAGAAGGAGAAGAGGCAAAACCACAGGATATCCTGTCTGCTTTAGCAATGCTCTGGAATAAGAAGTGTAAGCATGCGGTGATACTTGGTGAAGGAGGCATGGGGAAAACAGTTTCGTTGATTCGTTTGTGGGATGAGTATACCAAAAGCATGGATGAAAGAAAACCTGTGCCAGTGTTTATTTCCTTGAACGAATACAATCGGTTTCGAGAGTCGTCCAAAAGGGAAAACTTTATTATTACAATGATTAAAGAGAATTACCTGGACCCTTCGGTATCGGGATCCGACATCTGGGAAGCCATGAATACGCCTATTCAAGAAGAAGATGAATTTATCCCCTCTATGATTCTATTGCTGGATGGCTTTAATGAAATAACGGTGGACAACAGGGAGTTATTGATCGAATTGAGAGAACTAATTGAGCAGGCCCGTGGGATACAAATTGTAGTCTCAAGTCGATTCGATATGCGAGCTAATTTTAATTGGGACGAGTTCAATCTGCTGACATTACCAGCACTTGAAAATAAGCAGATAGAATCCTATTTGCAGATGCAGGGTGTGCATGTTCCCAATAGTCGTTCCGAAGAACACATTAGCCGTTTGCGTTATCTCATCAAAAATCCCATGATGCTAACCCTCTACACCTCAACCTGCGAGGTTCAAAGGAATCATCAGAATGATAAGAATTGTACCTTCAAAGAAAAATTGGAAACACCCGGCGAATTGCTTTGGAATTTTATGGAAGCCTATGTGGCGCGGCTGTATGAGCGAATTGATATTGAAGAGGAGAAAAAGTTGTTTTATAAATTTCTTTTGAAGTTTTTGTTGCCTGCCATCGGTTATGAGATGGAAAAAGGGGGTCAATTTGAGTATACTTATTATGAGTTGAATAATGTTTTAGGAAAATATTGCAAACAATTTTATGATAACGATTTCTATGCTACATTTCTTGATTATATAACAGAAGTTGAGAATTTTAGGGAAGAGTTTCAACTTAGAGTGGAGACTGAGAGAAATAAAAAAATAATAAAGATTCTCTCTGAAGAACTTCGATTAATTGTGGAAGAAAGAAACTCCTTCCGTTTTCTGCATCAGAATTTCAGGGATTTCTTTGCTGCTGTCCACATTCTGAATGAAATTTTCATCTCTTTGAAGAAAAAAGAGATTGCAAGTGTTTTGAAAGAGAGAACTATTTCACTTTGCGTTCGGCGGTATTTGGGAGAAATTGAAGGAGAACATTATTCCAAACCGTTTTTAGTAAAAGGAGAATTCTGGAAAATTAATGAGAATAAAGATTCTTTACTTTATAGGACTATTGATCTGTGTCGCGGTTGTTTCGACAGGGGTGTCGGCTTTGCAGTATGGAATATCATCGAAACATGGAAGGAGGTAAGGGAAGAGTTGAGCGGCGCCGATTTATCCCGCCTGAATTTATCAAAGATTATTTTAAATAGTGTAAAGTGCAGTCGTTTTTATAAAAACAATCATCTCTCAGCCAAATTTGATGGAGCTTTGCTACATGAAAGAAATATTTTCCCCCAAGGACATTCTTTTCCAATTAATAGTGTTGTGTACAGTCCTGATGGTGAAAAAATACTTTCAGCTTCTGAAGATAAAAAAATAAAAGAGTGGGATGTCGAAACCGGTGAATGTTTAAAAACATATCATGGGCATTCTCATGGAATATATAAAGCTGTGTACAGCACAGATGGTCATAAAATTCTTTCAACTTCTTACGATGAACCAATCAAAGAGTGGGATGTCGAATCTGGAAAATGTTTAAAAACCTACCAACGATATATAGGGATCGTAAAAAATATTATTTGGAACCCGATTAGTAAAAAAATCTTTACTGCTTTATGGGAAGGAACGATCGAAGAATGGGACCTCGAAGCTGAAATATGCCTAAGGAAATATCAAAAACATTTTGCCGGTGTAAGCAGCATAGTGCAAAGCTCAGATGGTAAAAAAATTCTGTCTGCATCTCATGACAGAACAATAAAAGAGTGGGACAGGAAGACCGGACATTGTATAAAAGTTTATGTTGGTCATACTGCACCTGTAATTAGTTCAGTTTACAGTCAGGATGGTCAAAAAATTCTATCCTCATCCACTGATAAAACAATTAAAGAGTGGGATATTCACACAGGGAAATGTTTAAAAACGTATAAGGGACATTCTAAACCAGTAAATATTGCATTATATAGTCATAATGGCAAAAAAATTCTGTCTGCATCCTATGATTACACGATAAAAGAGTGGGATGTTGAAACTAGAGAATGTCTGAAGACTTATAAAGGACACATTGACACAATAAATAGCATTTTGTACAGTCCTGATGGTAAAAAAATAATTTCTGCTTCTTCTGATAGAAGGATAAAAGAATGGGATATCGTAACTGGAGAATGTCTGAAAACTTATCAGGGATACTTAACCGCAATAAATATGGGAATATACAGACCAGATGGGAAAAGAATCCTGGCTGCATGCTCTGATTACACTATAAAAGAGTGGGATGTCGAAACCGGGGAATGTTTAAAAATATATAAAGGTCATTCTGATGCAGTATATAGTGCAATTTATAGCGAAGATTTCAAAAAAATTCTTTCATCTTCTGTTTATGGTACAATCAAAGAGTGGGATGCTGAAACTGGTGAATGCATAAAGACCTATAAAGGTGATTACGGTGTATGGTCTAGACCCTTGTACAGCCAAAATGGTCAAAAAATTTTTTGCACATTTTATACTAATGTTGAAGCGAAAGAACAAAAAGTAAAAGAGCTTGATGTAGAAACTGGCGAATGTTTAAGAACCTTTCTCAAAGAGAATCAAGAAACCCCTAAAACCCAAAAAATCGTTAAGATTAAAAGAGAAAGAGGCAAAGATTCCAATAAAATAGAAATAAAAAATGCTGATGCAGAAATGTTGACTATTCAAAACATCCCTGGACTGTTCATTCAAAAATGTTCCTTCAAAAACCTCCACCCCGACAGCGATTTGTCTGAGGAAAGTAAAACGTTGATGAAGCAATATGGAGCGATTTTCTGAGTAAGAGCATGGATGAAGAAAAAATATGCGGTCAAGTAATTTATTTGCCATATCATTTCCCGGACGGTTGGGCAGGAATTCTTTTTTGGTGATGAAAAATAAATTACCTGTCTCTATTGCCTTTTACCTTATTGTGGATTAAAAACGAAGAATAGTCCTGTTTTTTAAAAAAGTCGCATATTTTATTGCTAAATTTTAACATCCAAAATGCTGTTGATAGACAAACGCGAATTTCGTATAATTATAGTTATACAACAAAAATTAAACGAATAAAGCAAAGGACAATATGAAACAATCGATTGTACATGTTGCCCTGGTAGTTAAAGACTACGATGAGGCTATTGCTTTTTATACACAAAAACTTAAATTCGAGTTGATAGAGGATACATATCAACCTGAACAAAATAAGCGTTGGGTTGTGGTTTCTCCTCCCGGATCCAAAGGAGTAACATTGCTATTAGCCAGAGCTTCTAAACCAGAACAAAGGCCTTTTATTGGTAATCAATCAGGTGGACGTGTATTCCTTTTTCTCAATACTGACGATTTTTGGCGTGATTACAATGAAATGATATCCAAAGGAATTAAGTTTGTAAGGAAGCCCAAGAAACAAGAATACGGTATGGTAGCAGTATTTGAAGATTTATATGGGAATCTTTGGGATCTGCTTGAGCTAAATCGTGATCACCCAATTTCCAAACGATCAGTATAACAAATTGCTTCACTGGAACCCAACTACGCGGCTTCACCGCTCCGTTGGTTCCGGTGAGCATTACGTTCGACGAACGAGAAAGGAGAGACAATCATGTTCAGTAAGAAGACATTCAAAATCTGTGGTTTCGGAATCGTGCTCGTCGCGATTTTTGTCGTGATCTCAGCCTATCGCGTGTCTGCTCACTGCGACGCGCTTGACGGACCGGTGATCAAGGAGGCCCAGCTCGCCCTTGAGAAAGGTGACGTGACACCACTCCTCAAGTGGGTGACTAAGGAGCACGAAAATGACATTCGCAATGCGTTTGCGCAAACCCTTGCCGTTCGGACAAAGGGCAAAGACGCCCGCGAACTCGCAGACCGCTTCTTCTTCGAGACACTCGTGCGTGTTCATCGTGCCGGAGAAGGGGCTCCGTATACGGGACTGAAGCCTGCTGGCACTATTGCGCCAGCCGTTGCGGCCGCCGACAAGGCCCTCCTTGCTGGTTCAGTGGACGAACTTTCTGCCAAGATTGGCAATGCTGTGCGCGATGGAATACGGAAACGGTTCGCAGAGGTCGCAGAGAAGAAGAAACACGCTAACGACAGTGTCGAGGCCGGTAGAGTGTTCGTTGAGGCCTATGTCGAGTACGTCCACTTTGTTGAGGGCATCCATAATATGGTCGCAAGGGGGCCGGAACACGACCACGGCGGGAAAGACGCGCACTGAGATCGTCGAACAAGACAGTTCGAGCGGACACAAAATACGCGCCGCTCAACTGCGGCGTTCGGTGATGTAGAAAGGAATGCATATGAAAACTATCATTGCTATCCTGCTGCTTATTGCCCCGTCCTGTTTTACATTCGGAGAAGAAAGCGTTGAATTACGGGGTCTGATCTTGTAGTGCAATATTTTTGAGGGTAACAATCCCACCCACCACGTCCACCACGTGGTTCGACGGTTAATAGGGTGTTGAATCAGCTTGCGTGGAGAAGTGATTCTAAAAACGCCACTGTGTGCTCCTCGCCGAAGGCGTTTAAAACCTGTCCGAAGGGCACCTATTTAATAATTAATAATCAATTGTTAATTGTTAATTATTAATGAAAGATTTCTATTAACCTTGCCCGAAGGGTACCTCTTTGTTTGGTTACTGGGTCGGTTACGGGGTCGTGTTACGGGGTCGCGTCTCAACAGGTCGTCCGAGAATTCATTTTCACCTTATTTTTGGGTGAACACGAGGTTCACCCCTACAAAGGCTGATCAACGCTGTATTGGGTAGGGGCGAATCTTGTATTCGCCCTTTTCTCTAAGAAATTCAGTTCTCGGACAGCCTGTCAACATTTGACATTTCTGGTGGGTCAACGATTGGATTTTATGGTGGTCTTTTGAGCCCTGCTTTATCCCTCTCTATCCCTCTCGCCGTCAGGCGTATAACCAACCCAACGCCCGAAGGGCACCTTATCTCTCGTACCGCACGGGGCCCGCGGCGCATAGCGTCGCCGGCCACAGCAGGCCCTTCGGGCCATCGGAAGGCTTCCTTCCCCTATCCAACCAACCAGGTGACCACTTTTGAAATTGACATTTGATGAATAAAAAGACCGTTTTCCCAAACGGGTGGGGAAGCCTTCAACTACCTTCTCTCTTCTTGATCTCATCGTTGCCATAGGCCTTTAAATATACTTGCCTGGACCAATTTTCACAATAATTTTTTTTCCAATTTTTTTGAAATAATAAATCCTATTGATTGCTGCTTGCCCCTGGGTTTCGGAGTTTCAATCAATTTTCGGATTTCACTGACCAATTCAATCAGTATCTCATCATGATCACTTACACGTCTTTCCAACTGATCGACTTTTAGTGCCAATTTCTCATTTTTCAGCGCCATTTCACGAATCCGAACGAAAGTCCTGACGATATAGACACTCATTTTATTTGCCTGAGCCGAATTCAGTACATTTGCAGCTTGCAATGCTCCGTGTTCTGTAAAAACCAACGGCGGTTTCCGCCGACCACCCCAATCTGAACTTGATGTCGCAATTTGCGATTTCAAGTTGTCAAACTCCTATCTGCTGAGTTGGAACATAAAATCTTCTGGAAATTTTTCAATATTTCTGCGCACTTGTTCGTTAAGGCGCCTCGTTTCGACACCATATAATTCAGCCAGATCGAAGTCCAAAATTACTTTTTTCCCACGAATGATCATTATGATTTTTAATATCTGCTTTTCGGGAATAATATCTTTAGGTCGATTTGTCATTTTTTTAATCATCACGCTTCTTATAACATGAAATATAGAATTTTTCAACCTTTTTTAAATGAAAAAAAAGGGGAAAGCGGTGCCCTTCGGGCAGATTTTAGACGCCTGCGGCGGGAAATTCCGGGGCCTCGCTGAACTCCTTTTATTTTCGCCGAAGGCACCTTATCTCTCGTACCGCACGGGCACTCTTAAAAAACTGCTGCCCTCCGTGCGGATCTACTAACCACTACTTGTATCTACAGGATGGACATAAAAACTAGAAAATTTGAAAACTTTTTGTATGTCCATCCTGAAACTCCTATGCCTCCGGCGGCCAAAAACCTTTTTGAAAAAAGGTTTCTGGACTTCCAAATACTTTTTATAAGGCGGAGGCGAAGAGCACAGTGCAGGAATAAAGACAGTCAAAATACCTGTTTTAATCTGAATTAATTTTTAAGTTAGCGCTCATGCCCCTTTCCCCCCTGGATTTTCTTTACTACTCCTTTCAATTTACTGTTTGCCGGACAGGTACCTGGTATTGTAGAGCTTATGAAGACGGTGGACGCGGGCACTGCGTTTACCAATATAAGGCACCGGTTCTACGGTCTCCCCGGTACTGGTATATAGGTCCATATCTTTACACCAACCATCGGTCTCAAGCACAAAGACGCGGGTCCATCCTTCCATGCGGGGCTTTGGCGGCTCCCGGAACTCCAGGTGAACTCCCTCACCGGCAGCAAAAATAGCCACCGCATTATCTTTCGCTTCCACTAATTCTTCAATACTTCCGAACCTGGTGTAAAACCCCTCAAGAAAATGCGTATCCCAAAAAGGCTTTCGTTTCTCATAATCATAATCAGGAAGACGCTGAGCCCGGTCAATCCGCTGAGGAAAACCAACCTGCTCCAACTGCGCCAACTCTAACATTAATTCATGACGTTCGACCTCCGGACACGTTTCCGCAAAAACCACGGCCAACCGGTCCCAATAGATTTCCTGGTTGGTGCTGATGCGAATTTGACGAACACCTTTGGGAAGCGGCGGCAGCGGGACAGACATCTGGCGCGGCATACCTGCCGGATAGCCAAACTGTTCTAGAACCTTCACCCACTGCCCGTCAGGCTGGCGCACCTCGATGCTAGGAGCACGATAATCCGCCCCTGCCTGCCATGCGGCAAAATTGGTCTGCGAGTAAGGATACTCCACCCAACCATCAGCCACTAAAACAGCCTGCCCCGGGAAACTGTCCAACGCCCGGGGAAAGGTAACGGTCAGGATATGGTCCTGCTGGAGCCGTCCAATAAAACGCCGGTCCAATTCACCCGGCGGTGCTGCTTTCAAGTCCCTCTTCGACACCGCTGCCGTTACATCTTCATTACGATCGTTTATCGCTTCCACGGGTATTAAAATATTTCGATAAAAACGCAGGAGACCTGATGGGAAGGGCTCGCTGATCCCCATGCGCTCATCCAATGTCATGGACCAACCCGGGGGCAGATCGTACGCTTTCAACCGTACCGCGTCCAGGTAGGCCGCCTCTTCCATGGGTTCGGTCAGTTTGAGGATCAATCGACCGTTCCGCGGCTGAAGAAGGCCCGGGGGCAGCATGAAATTTTCCCAGGGCCGCGGTTCCGAGTATTGCCCAGGCCCCACTGCATACCCTATACCTCCTACGCCCAGGATGTCGCTCACGAATTCAAAGATTTTACCGTTCCAGGCAAACAGCACGGGACAACTGGATACCTGGCGCTGGGTCTCCGTGATTTTGTGGAGTTTTCCTGCTTCCAGGTCCAGTTCGGTCTGGAACACGCCGTCAGACCAGTCCAGGGCTGCGAAATCAATGCGCTCTGCTCCCCCCAGCCCTACTGTCACCGGCTGCAGCCCCTGACCCGGTCCCGAGTCGCTGCGGAACGTATCCAGTACGGTCCACCGCGAATCAACACGTATCGCCAGACGCGTCCCAATGCCGGATGCATTGGAACGCCATGTAGAGTTCGCATCTTTCATCCCCGATAATTTCAATAAAGCAAAGGAATATCTCCCGGGACCGGTCGGCCAGAAAAAGGGAGGCTCCCCCGGACTCCAACCCAGGACGGAAGGACCACGGGAGGAGTTGATGACTGCCCAGGCAGCAAGGCCGGTTTTTTCCTTACCAGGTACTGTAAACGTAAAAAGCGGTTTAAGGTGTGTACCGTCAAATGAAGCCGCCCACCAGCCGTTACCACCGGATACGATGATATCAAGCATCCCGTCGCCGTCTACATCTACCAGTGCCAGGCGTGGTTGCAGCTTTATTTTGCCTTCGGCGACCAGGGGGCTCTTTTTGAAAAAACTGCCCCCTGGACCCCCGCAAAAACTTTTCATTTTGGTGAGTGCGACTCCTCCCCAGGTATCTTCTTTATTGGGCCGCCACCGGGTAAGAATCCCTTGCGAATCCAGGGTATAAAGCTCGGTAAGACCGTCGGTGTCCACATCCCCGGCCACTGCCGCGATAACATCCGCTGAAATGAATGTTTCAAATCCTTTTGCCGAATGGTATTTCCACAGGCGTTGGTTGATATATACTTCATGAGGAGGCCGTTGGTTAATAACGATCACATCCGCATCACGATCGGCATCCAGGTCGGTAATGACGATAGACCGGGAAGGCGTACCGTTCCCCTTCAAACCATAATCGGCAGCCAGCGGCCGGAACGTGCCGTCACGGTTGTTGTTGAGGAGTTCATTGGGACTGTTGGCGTTTATTAGAAAAATATCCAGGTCCCCATCGTGATCGGCATCGAAAAGAGCGCCGTCCACTGTGTCCAAATCGCCGTTGGCGGTCCCGGTATCCCCGGTCATGTCCTGCCATTTGCCCCCTGCCTCCTGGTACCAAAGCTGGTTCGGTCCCCGTCGGCAAAGATAGACATCCACGAATCCGTCATTGTTTATGTCACCCCACAACGCAGCATTTACCCCAATCACACCAGACAACGGGTGCCGGCTGTCCAGGGTGTATGTCCCGTCCCCGGGGTTACCCCGAAACAGTGCATTACCAATCCCATTAGGAAGCGTAATTGCTCCTGGGATAAATATGTCCGGGTGGTTGTTGCCGTCGATATCACATATAGTAACACTGGAACTGGTCAATGTACCGTTTTGTCGATGATGCCAGCGTGTCCCTTCATTTACTACAATCGTTTTCACCGCATTAAACAGGGGACCGGCAGGTTTTTTTACCGGCTCCACATTCGCTTGATCGATGGCCAGGACCTCTGCCTTGCGGCCCATCTTTGTGTATTTGAACTCGACGAGGCGTGCTCGGGGGTTCTTTTGCAGGCTTTGGAATTCCTCCATCATGGTATAGGCATCATCGATTTTTCCCAATTGCCTCAGGGCCATGATCATGCCATAATAGGCGCTGCGTATATATGGATCCAGGGAAACGCTTCGTTTAAAAAAATCAAGGGCCTCTTCATACCGCTCAAGTTGCAGCAGCGTTTTCCCAATAAAATACAACACTTCCGCGTCTTCCGGGTCCGCCTTCATCACCGCCTGGAAATATTCCAGGGCTTTAGCCGGCCGCCCCTGGTACAGCTCTAAGAGACCAGAACAGTACCGGGCCTGGATATGCGCCGGGTCCTGTTCCAGTACCCGGCTGAGTATCGAAAGGGCTGTTCGCTCATCACCTTCTTTCTGCCGGTTAAAAATGGCAATTGCCAGGTTTGTCCGGATATCTAAATTTCCCGGATATTTTCGCCCCAGTTTTTCGAATACCTGCCGCGCCGCCTCGAATTTGAATTGTCCCATGAGCCCGACACCACGGTTGTTGGCAGCGACTCCAGCCGCATCAAGCCCTGTATCCCGATTAGACGAACAATTAATAAAAAGAAAAAGAAAAAAAACAACTATGCCTCCGGCGGCCAGGGGGCTCTTTTTAAAAAAACCGCCCCCTGGACCCCCACAAAAATTTTTGATAATTTTCATCCTCTTAATAAAAAGTTTTTGACCCACTTTTTTCAAAAAGTGCGGCCGCCGGAGGCATCTTTTTAAGATGTTCATCCAGGGCCTTAAATGTCTTATCGAGATTACCGGTTTTGTCATCCAGGTTCTTAAAAAATAAAGGAAAGAGCGTTACTTCGGTATGCATTTTTAAACGCACATCACCCTCGGACGTGCTGCCTTTTGGTTTCTTCTCTTGTTTTTTAGCTTGAATTGCCCGGCTGAGAAAACTACGTGCGCTGGCACGATCCCCGGATTTCCAGGCAATATAACCGCGTAAATAGAAACCTGCAACTGAACGTGGGTTGCTGCGGCAAACCCAGGCAAACCGTTGATCGGCTTTTTCCAGTTCTCCCTGGATCAAGTCGATCTCTCCAAGTAAAAGAAGGACACCAGTCTCTTCCGGGTTGATGGCTAAGGCCCGATCCAGGGATTTTTCCGCGGCTAAAAGGTCAGCGGAAGTCTCCGCATTTCGGGCACGCAAGAACCCTACCTGCTTGTAGCCGCGATGACTGGATGGATTGATACGGGTCAGCTTTTCTAAGGTCTCAATTCCCTCTTGCAGGTCTCCTTTTGTGACCAGGGCCTGGACAAGGTAATAAAGGCTGTCTTCATGGTTCGGATCATAGGTCAATGCTTTTTTGAAAAGGTGAATCGCCTTGTGGATGTCCTTTTCGACCTTCATGGCATGAACAGCCGCTCGCTGGTTCTGCCAGAAAGCAGTTACACGCTGCCGTTCATCCATCTTCGCGTCCGCGGTAGTGTCAGAAGAGAGTGTCAGAGGCCGCGGTGCCGGTTCTCCCTCGGTCAGTTCCCAGTATTTGTTGGCCTGGAGGTTGGTATAAATGTCCTGCCCGCCGCCAGGCCAGCGTACTTCCAGGGAATCGATTCGCTGCGCCGGGCCCAACCCGAAGTGAACCCTTCGACTACTTTGGGACAGGTAGGATGCACCTCCCACGCAGCGCCGCAATCGACGCCCCTTGACATAAGCAATTAGCCGGGCTCCTTCACCACGGCCGTTCAACTCCTTATTGCTCCCGGAACGACTGCGCAGTTTTAGAATCACCCAATTACCGCTTCCCACCCCCTTTTGGGCTGGGGGTACCACCCCCCGGAAGAGCTGCACACCTTCGCCGTGATTAACGATAACAAAATCAAGGTGGCCGTCACAGTCATAATCGGAAACTGCAAGCCCGCGTCCCACATGTGGTTGATTCAGGGCAGCGTTTAAGGGAGCGAGATTGTGAAACGTCTTTCCCTGCCGGTTCCAGAACAAAAAGGGACGCTGCGGCCGTAAGCGGGGTGAGACATCCTCGGTTTCAAACGTGCTGCCGTTGGCTACCAAAAGGTCCAGCCAGCCATCTGCATCCAGGTCGGCAAATTCCGTACCCCAACCGATCCTGTGGAGAGCCACCTGTCCCAGTCCCACCATATCCGCCGCATCCATGAAGCGCAGGGGAGAAAATGCCTCTTTGGCAGCAGCGGGGCCGGTTTTACGGCGAGCCGCCTCGGTGAAAAGCGAATCGTATAAAGCATTCTCCTGGGCAATCCAGTGGGTGACGAAAAGGTCATCGTCACCATCGCCGTTCCAATCCCCCGCGGCCAGTCCCATAGCTCCCCGGTAATCAGCCACCCAGGCAGCATGACTGATATCTTTAAATTTACCGTTTTTGTTCAGGTAGAGGACGTTGTCCGAGATGTCATTGGCGATATAAAGATCAAGCCAGCCGTCATCATTGAAATCATGCCAGAGGGCGCTCAGACTGCGACCTTTAGGGTTGTCTACACCCAGATCGAAGGCCACCTCCCTGAAGGTACCGTCCCCGTTGTTACGGAAGAGCAAGTTTTTTTCCGGTTCATATGACGAGGGATTCAAAGTATAAGGGACCTCCCTGCCGTACTGCCGGCTTACTTTAGGCAGCTCTCCACGGGCTTCCTTGTAGCGTACATAGCCGCATACATAGAGATCAAGGTCACGGTCGTTATCGAAATCTCCCCAGGATGCTCCTGCCCAAAAACCGGGAGGTGCTGAAAAATTAGGGTCCTCGGTGAACGTACCGCCATGGTTGCGATAGAGGATAAGACTGTTGTACCCGGTAACCACCAGGTCGAGCCATCCGTCGCTGTCATAGTCCCCCCAGGCTGCTCCCATACCGATGATACGCAATCCCGGGAAATCATTATTACGCCGGAAGGTTCCGTCGCCCTTGTTCTCATACAGAACGCAGGGAGCCCGCTGTTCCGGCGATAGGGTCAGGGCACCGCCGGAACTGACCAGGAAGAGGTCTTCGTCCCCGTCGTTATCGTAATCACCCCAGGCTGCACCGGACCCCATGTCTTCAGGCAGCTGCGAACTGCGCGGGCCAATAAAGTGTCGAAAATCGATCCCCGCCTGTGAGGTAACATCGCTGAACCGGGGAGTCGGCGCTTCTTCCGGGATATTGAGGGAAAGCTTGCTGGTGATTCCCTCTATCTTTTCACCCGGCCGGTAAGTGGACGGACGGCTCGAACGGTGAAGCAGGATGCCGATGGTAATTCCCACAATTATCGCCACAGCCAGAAAACCGAAGGTCCAATAAAGCCGGCGCCGGCGCTTACCCAGTTTCCGGGGGCGATTCATAACGGTTCCACCTCCACTGTCGCCTCTGCACGGGTAAGTTCTACCACAGGCGCAGTAAGGCCGCTGTTCTCGCCTAACAGGAAATTGATCAGGTATTGATCCACTTTTCGATATTGTAAGATGGCAGTAATGTGGTAACGACCAGGGGAGTTGGGTATATCTACATTGATTTTCGAGGGAGTTGCTGCTGCTTTATCCTTCGGGGCTTTATCCTTTTTGATAAGAGATGCTGTACAGTCTATATTAAACTCGGCTGTGTCGGAGTAACCGGGAAACAACACCCGTTTATACCGCACGCCCACCATTTCCCACAGGTTATGCCGGTCGATCAGGTTGCCGTACTGATCGACAGCCTCGGCTTTGAATATAAAGGAACCGGGTTCGATAAAATCCTTTTTATTTCGCGTCCCGGAGTGGTAGACCTCGTTTCCCTGATCATCTTTTACATGAAGTTCGAGCCAGCTTTGAATGATGTCCATGGGGCCGGTGGGAAAACCGTGGCCTACCTTGTTGGCGGTAAAAATCACTTTCACCGGTAGTTTTTCACCTACTTTTATGCGTTCCGGGACGTTGAGGGCAAGTTTTACCACTGGACCTTCGGCCCACTTTTCCCTGATCTCGGGAATAACATACTCCCCTTTCAGCCATTTCTCGATGAGTTGGTTGTGATTCTCCCAGCCTTCGAGATTCAGAAGTTTAGGAACGAGGGTATTGGCAGCGAGGAACCGATGACTCCTGTGCTTATTGTCGTGCGGATTGCGGTTGTAATCGCTGTCATCCCCGGATGCGGGGTCCGTAGATTCCACAAGAGGCATGTGGCACTCCCTGCATTCCACTGTTTTCTCGGGAACGTTCTCAACTCTCCAGTGACTGGCCGCCCAGTTGTCGTACTGGTTCTGGAGTTGGACCCAACCCACTTTATTGATCTCCTGGTCGATGAACTGTTTATGGCAGGCGGCACAGTATTCAGGGGCCTTGAACATTCGCTTGCTGAGCCGGTTGTGATGGTCCGGGTACGTACGGATGAGAAAGTCCCGGAGAACCCTGGCCAACCCCTCCGTCTCCCATTGCCAGAAGTATTCGGCATGCTGGGTGATGATGTAATTGGCATTCCCTTTAAGGTCGGTCTCCCGGATGGCATGACAAACCAGGCAAGAAACCCCCTCTTGATAACCGTGTTGGCTGGTTAAATCCTCCACGAACAGGTTTTTGGTTCCCGAAAACAATGAGATGGGATCGTGACATCCGCCGCAGTAACGGGTTGATTCCGGTCCGTTCTGCGTTGCCATTACCTCCTGCACTTTTTGGAACAGGGGGTCCATGGCGGAATAGCGATGGGCACTGGGCAGCCATTCCTCGAGAATTTGCTGGTGGCATCCGCTGGTGCCGCAGCTCTTTGAACCGGATAGAGTACGGGGATCAAAAGCGCCGCCCGTGTCGGTACGGGCCAGACTGGGGGCAAACGGCCGGTCCTTCCCATAAATGAAACTATAGTCCGCGGGGAACTCATTCACATACCTGGTTTTCCCATACAACTGGGCCAGGACAAAAATAACCACCAGGCCGATGAGTGTACCGGCAGCGGTCCAGCCTAAATAAGCGCGGGCCTGCGGCCGCTGTTCTTTTTGCCGCAGCTGCGGGACCAGCACCAGGACATGCGGCAGAACTGTGGCCAGGGTTACAAAGGTAGAAACTAAATGGACCTGCCGCCAAAACCCGGATATACGCAGGGCAAACAACCCCTGCCAGGCAAGGATAAGACCTGAAACAGTGCAAATGAATAGGGCTGCGATGCCCAAATAACCAAGTAACAATACCTGGGACATTCGCTGCTGGCGGTAATCAACCCAGTGGAGAGCGTAGTACCAACATATCGGCAGCAGGGTGACAACGCCCACCAGGGTATGTAAAAGGACACCCCATTGGATGGTAGGGTGGAAGGGGCCAAAAGTTATAGCCAGGCCCGTTACTGCTTCGAAAATAAAGACCACCATGCTCAAACGCCCAAGCCTCGAAACCCAGCCGGTTCGAACAGGTGCCTCATTATGTTCATCTGGGATTACGTTCATTTTTTACTCCTTAATAGGCTGTGACTTTTTTTTAAAGCACTCACTGCTACATTGTAGTGGTTGTGGAATGGAAAGTCAAGCTTTCGCTTCGTTTTATCCTGCTGTTTTTACTTGCCCGGCTTCTTATTCCTTATTCCTTATTCCAATCCAATTAAAACTACACGTTAGAAAAAATAATTTTTTTTTAAAAATTTATTTGACAATAAAATTCCTTCGAGTTATACTCTAATACCACAATGTAGTACACCGATACGTTGTTTTTTCCTGTGTAGGTGACTACGTATACAGATACAGAGTATGAATATGAAAATAAAAAGTGACCCATCGCTGGTGTCCGAAGTCCGTATATATGGCAAATTTGATACCAATGCTTGTTTTCAATGCGGAAGCTGCACAGTCATATGTGATTTAACCAAGGACTCAGCTTCGTTTCCCCGTCGAATCGTTCGCTATGTCCAGTTCGGTTTGAAAAAATTGCTGCTAAGCAGCCTGGAACCGTGGTTATGCTACTACTGCGGCGATTGCTCTACCACCTGCCCCAGGCAAACAGAGCCCGGGGAAGCAATGATGACGCTGCGACGTTATCTCACTGCTCAATATGATTGGACAGGTCTCTCTTCAAAAATCTACAGATCAAAAGCATGGGAAATAGGGGCTCTCCTCACAGTGGGAGTTATTGTTTTACTACTGGTGGCTGTCTATCATTTATATGTTGTAGACTTGACATTACCCGAGTTCACCTCAGAGGCCGAAGCCGTGGGAATGGAGCATATGTTCGGCAAGATTGCGATTTTCACACGAATAGTTTTTTTCATATCCTATTTCTTCTTGCTGTCCAATGCCTTTCGTATGTATTGGTTTACCATGCACAGGGGCAGCGAAGTAAAAATACCTTTCCTTTTATACCTCAGCGAACTCAAGACATTCATTCTCCACGGGATAACCCAGAAGCGGTTTCGAGATTGTAAGGAAAAAGACAAAAGCCATTGGGTAAAACACTGGTTTCTTATACCGGCATTCGTAATAATGTTTATGATCCTGGTTTTCTTCCTGGATTGGTTTCAAACGGATAATATCTACCCTATTTACCACCCCCAGAGATGGCTGGGTTATTTTGTTGCCTGTGCTTTCATCTTTACCGCGGTAGGAAGCCTGATCGGCCGCTTCAAAAAGCGCAAACAATTACACAAGTTTTCTACCCATACCGACTGGACTTTTCCCATATTGCTGTTATTGACCACAGTGAGCGGGGCAGCCGTTCATATCTTCAGGTATTTAGGACTTTCTTTGATCACCCATTATACCTATGCTCTTCATTTAGCAATAGCTGTTCCGATGTTAGTTGTTGAATTACCGTTTGGTAAGTGGACCCATATGATTTACCGGCCATTGGCGATTTACTTGCAAACGGTTAAAGAAAAGGCATTGCAGCAGCAGCAATTGCCCGAAGAGGCCATTTTAGATCATGCTGGATAACAAAATAGAGAACAAAAACGAAAAAATCGGTGCCGCATTGGTTGTAGGCAGCGGAATCGGTGGGATGCAGGCAGCGCTTGATCTGGCAGAATCCGGTATAAAGGTTTACCTGGTTGATAATAAACCATCGATTGGTGGGAAGATGGCTCAACTGGATAAAACGTTTCCTACAAACGATTGTGCTATGTGTACCATGGCACCGCGGTTAGTTGAAACCGGCAGAAATAAAGATATCGAGATAATTACTTTATCAGATATTGAAAAAATAGATGGTGAACCTGGTAATTTCAACGTCACGTTGAAGAAAAAAGCAAGGTATATCGATGAGGAGAAATGTACCGGCTGCGGTGAATGTCCGGAGGTGTGCCCCATTAAGGTCCATGATAAACACAATATGGATTTAATAGAAACAAAAGCAGTTTATCGCAGCTATCCACAAGCAGTCCCTAATACGTTTGCGATTAAAAAATTGGGTCAATCACCCTGTAGATTCACCTGCCCGGCCGGGCAGAAAGTCCAGGGTTACATTGCACTAATTAGAGAAAAACGCTATGAAGATGCCTTTCATGTGATTGTGCGTGATAATCCCTTACCTTCGGTTTGCGGACGTATCTGCAAGCATTACTGTGAGGAGGAATGCACAAGAAAACGTGTGGATGAACCCGTTTCCATCATGAACTTAAAAAGATTTATCGCTGATTGGGCTTATGAGAAAAAATTGACTCGAAAAAAACCTGCTGCCGAAAAAGAAAATATTGAAAATAATTCCAAACCTGTGGCAATAATCGGTTCAGGACCTGCAGGATTGACGGCGGCACGGGACCTTAGTGATTTAGGGTATCCGGTTACTATCTTCGAGGCTCTGCCGGAACCCGGTGGGATGATGCGCTTCGGTGTGCCCCAATTCAGGTTACCCAGGGAGAGACTGCAATGGGACATTCAAAATATTTTATCCAATGGTATTGAATTGAAAACAAATCATGAAGTAGAAAGTATTGATTCTCTCCTTCATGATGGATATCATGCGGTTTTTATTGCTTCGGGATTACACAAGGGCAAGACGTTGCCTATACCGGGAAGCGATCTCCCGGACGTGCTTGTTAATACAGGCTTCCTTCGTAAGATAGCAACAGGTGAAGAGGTAAAATTAAAAGAAAAAGTTTTAGTATTAGGTGGTGGTAATGTAGCGATGGATGTTGCCCGAACAGCAATAAGAATGGGCGCTAAAGAGGTTCGACTTGCTTGTTTGGAGTCACACGAAAAAATGCCGGCAGATCCCTGGGAGATCGAAGATGCGAAAAAAGAAGGTATCGGCATTTTCCCTTCACGTTCTTTTCTTGAGATTACCTCACATAACGGTAATGTCACCGGAGTCAAATGCGTTAAAGTGAACTTCCATGGCTTTGACGAGAATGGAAGACCGGATATGGATGTAATAAAAGGTACCGAACATACAATTGCAGCGGATACAGTGATTTTTGCCATTGGCCAGGCAGCGGAGACATTATTTGCCCATGAAGGAATTGAACTGACAAGGTTGGGAACAATTAAAATAGATGAGGCTACACTGGCAACATCAAAGCCAGGTGTATTTGCCGGCGGGGACATTGTTACCGGAACGAAATTCATCGTTGATGCGATTGCTGCCGGTCACCGGGCCGCTCAATCAATCGATCTTTATCTGAATGGCAGAGAACTCAAGCGTATTGAACCGCTGCTGTCCCAGGTAGAATTGACAGATGAAGAGATAAAAGAAAAAATAAGAAGCGAGAAGAGGCGGCATTCTATTCCTTCTATATCCCTTGAGGAAAGAAAAACAAGTTTTGCCGAATACCAACAGGGATATACGGAAGAAACAGCTCTTGAAGAAGCGAATCGCTGCCTTGAGTGTGGTATCTGTTCGGAATGCCTGCTGTGTAAGGAGCGCTGCGAAGCAGACGCAATCAATCATGAAATACCGAAAGAAGAATTAATAGAATTAGAGGTTGGTGCACTCATCGTATCCCCGGGATTTGAAATTTTCGATGCAAAAATTAAGGAAGATATGGGTTATGGTCGTTATGCAAACGTTTTAAATGCACTTGAGTTTGAAAGAATATTATCCGCTTCAGGACCATTTTCAGGTGAAGTATTAAGACCCTATGATAAAAAGACACCAAAACGCATTGCCTTCATACAATGTGTGGGTTCCCGTGATCATGAAAGGGATTACTGTTCTTCCGTATGCTGTATGTATGCAACAAAAGAGGCAATCATTGCCAAGGAGCACGTGAAGGGCGATTTGGAATGCGATATATTTTTTATGGACATCCGGGCCTTCAGTAAGGGGTTTGATGAGTATTATCAACGGGCAAAAGACCTGGGAGTCAATTATATAAGATGTCGCACACCCATTGTTGAAGAAATACAGGAAACAAAAAATCTTTTAATTAAATATTTAATCGAGGATGATAAAAAGGTTTCTGGCGAATACGACCTGGTGGTTTTGTCAGTGGGTATGCAGCCGCCAAAATCTGTGCATCAACTTGCTGAAAAATTTGGTATTGAGTTGAATGAATTTAATTTTTGTAAAACATCTGCTTTTAGACCGGTTGATTCGACACGGGATGGAATTTTTGCAGCCGGACCATTCACGGAACCTAAAGATATACCCGAGACGGTAATGGAAGCATCCGGCGCGTCATCGGAAGTTCTATCACTTTTAAAAGATGTGAAAGGCAGCTTGATTATACCAAAGGAATATCCAGCGGAAATAGATGTAAGCGGGCAGGAACCACGAATAGGCGTATTCGTATGCCACTGCGGGACAAATATTGCCGGAGTTGTCAATGTCCCGGAAGCGGTTGAATATGCAAAAACACTTCCAGGTGTTGTTTATGCTGAGAATAACCTGTATACTTGCTCAAACGATACTCAAGAGAAGATAAAAGAGAAAATAAAAGAGCATCGATTAAATCGTGTTATTGTTGCCTCCTGTACACCCAGGACTCACGAACCTTTATTCGCAAATACACTCCGGGAGGCTGCTCTTAACCCATATCTCTTTGAAATGGCAAATATCAGGGATCAGTGCTCATGGGTGCATATGCATGAACCTGAAAAAGCAACGGAAAAGGCCAAAGACCTGGTAAGAATGGCGGCTGCTAAAGCAAGTTTATTAGAACCTCTCCGGAAAAGATCAGTACCTGTAGTAAAATCTGCTCTTGTTATCGGCGGCGGGCTTTCCGGTATGACATCCGCACTTGGATTGGCAAATGAAGGATTTAATGTATATTTAATTGAAAAAAAGAAAGAATTGGGTGGTAACCTTAAACGCATTTATTACTTACTTAATGGAGAAAACCCACAGGATGAATTAAAAAGTCTTGTTCAAAAAATAAAAGAGAACCATAACATCCATTTATTTACGGAAGCAAATATAGAAAGCATTGAAGGCTCAATCGGAAATTTCAAAACGAAAATTTCAACCAACGGGACAGCGGCAGAGTTTGAACACGGCGTTGTCATTGTTGCCACCGGTGCCGGGGAATATAAACCCAAAGAGAACGAGTATTTATATGGACAGGACGAACGGGTTATAACCCAATTGGAATTTGAACAGCGCCTGGCCACAAATGATGAGTGGTTTGCGGCCGCCGAAAAACAACCGCCGAAAACTATTGTTATAATTCAATGTGTAGGTTCTCGTACTATTGAAAGACCATATTGTTCCAGGGTATGCTGCACGGAATCGGTAAAAATTGCCTTAAAAATAAAAGAACGTTCACCTAGTACAAATGTCTTTATACTTTATCGAGATGTCAGAACCTATGGATTTAGAGAAAGTTATTATACAAAGGCAAGGCAAAAAGATGTCGTTTTTGTCAGGTATGAAGAAGACAGGAAGCCGGACGTTTCAGGGAACGGCAGTGGGCTGCAAATCGAAGTCTTCGACCCGGTGCTGCGGATGCCCATTGAGATAGCCGCGGATCTATTAATACTATCTGCGGGAATTATTTCCGGTGAAGAGAACGACACAATTGCAAAATATTTAAAAGTTCCGGTAACCAATGATGGATTTTTCCTTGAAGCCCATATGAAGCTGCGGCCGGTGGATTTTGCCACCGATGGAATATTTTTATGCGGTTTATCTCATTCGGCAAAACGAATCGAAGAAAGTATCATCCAGGCTAAAGCTGCATCTTCAAGGGCAGCTACGATTCTTTCCAAAGATCGCATCGAGTTGGAAGCCAAAATATCCGAGGTGGTGGATGAAAATTGTGATGGTTGTGCCTTTTGCATTGAACCCTGTCCCTTTAACGCCATCACATTAATCGAATATATGCGAAAAGGCTCGGTAAAAAAGACAGTCGAAACAGATGAAACGGCCTGTAAAGGGTGTGGAACCTGTCAGGCCACCTGTCCCAAGCAAGGAATATTTGTGAGAGGCTTTAAATTGGAACAGATTGCCGCACAAGTCAATGCCGCTTTAGAAGTGGAATGATGGAGTGTCAAGAAGATGATGGCGAAAGGATATATGCCTTACGGTTTCGAATATAGGGGAGATCAGGTGGGAATTGTATTTCTAAAATGAATCGTTACCATGACATACCTGCGGCTAAAGACTCCCACAAGCCGGACCCAAAAATTTTACCGGGCTGTTAATGAGATTTTGAAAGAGGTTTTAATGGACAATTTATATGATATTTTAAAATTCATACACATTATTAGTTTTGTTTTTATGGCTACGCCGCTCTTCAACCTTATAGTAGTAAATGAGAGGGCACTGATGGGAAAAGGTTTCGTCTATGCCACAGATCGTTATATGGAAAACATTATTCGTCGTGGTGCCATTCGCTGTTACGTGTTCCAATCTAGCGTCCTGGTGACAGGTATTTTACTGTTATTTTTTGGGCCGCTGGGTATCGAAGCATTATGGCAGAATTGGGTAGTTCTGCTTAAAACACTGCTGTTGATAGTGTTGATGGGTCTGCTGTCCTATGTTCACTTTGTACTGCAGCCAAAAATCGAGGCCCTCATGGCAGAAGTTAAACCTGACGTTCCAGCCCCGGAGAATTTATCAACCCGGTTGAAACCTTACCGGGTTCGCCGTAAGAAACTGGCTTCGTTTTGCTTGTTTATTGTTATCTCCATTATCATTTTAGGTGTGCAGGTTTATGATGTATTCAGCCCAATAGTGACCATTGGCTTAATTGTAATAGCGGCGCTATTCGCCTGGCGAGCCAACAAAACACTGATTCGCTTCGGATGGTTTTAGATTACATGCCTGTCCTGAATACCACTAAGATAAGGCTAATAAATCCGAAATCAGAATATCGAAATCCGAAACAATATCAAAATTCAAATGTTCAAAATTCAAAACAAAAGCTCCAAACTGGTTGCTGTTGCAGTTTTTGTTTTGGTCATTTAGATTTTGGTCATTTGAATTTGTTTCGAATTTCGGATTTCGTGCTTCGGATTTAGTCTTATCTTAGTGACATTCGGAACAGGTCAATTTTCAGGCCAATTTTCATTATGAAGAAAAACGCAGGGACAAGCCTTTGATCAGCGCAGTGCTGAAAAAGGCTTGTCCCACTCATTCTTTCATCGTTCATCATGGCCGGGCACACATGCACAGCATCCATGAACCTTTTTTTTGTCCCTGAAGATTGAGACAAGCAGGGCAAAACCGGCCACGACACACAAAACCGGTATCAGTTCAATTTTGAGGTTGAGCAGTTCCCAGACGCCGCCCAGTACAAAGAGCGAGCCCACAACAACCCAAAACCCTTCCGCTTCCAGGTGGAAATATTTACGAGCTGCCTGTCCACCGAGGGTAATAACTCCGACACCCAACAGGCCGACACCGGTAGGGAGTTCCGCCAGGAACGCGATCCCGACCCAGATAAAAAACAGCGCCCAGCCGATGGCATCCAACCTTTCGGCGATTTTGCGCTTCGTCGCTTTCTCTTGCTTCTCGACCTTTTTTGTTTCGTCGTCATGAAAATTTTTTTCTTTCATTGTAAAACCTCCTTTTTTGTTCTTCATTTACACCCATGTAGACGGAAGTCAACCCCAAAAGGATACACTTTTTATTAAAAACTTTTTTATTTATAGGCTATTTTTAAATCGCGTGACAGGACGTTTTCCTGGTTATGATAAAATAAAAAAGACAGGTCAACCAGTATTGATTATTGACTATTGGTTAAGTACTGCTGCAAATTGACTTGGGGAGCGTACATCGTCATTGGAGACGCTTACATTTTGATTGGGACACGTTACAATATCACTTGTACCGGTTACAATTTGACTGTTGACCATTTCAACTTAACTGGGAACGGTTTCAGAATTTTTCTTTCCCGGCAACGTCTCTTCTTCGTTTCTCCACTTCCCCGTTTCTCCTCTTTCTACTGACTTACTGACTTACTGACCTACTGACTAACTGATTCACTGATTCACTGACTCACTGAGTCACTGACTCACTGACCTCTCACCTTCTGTCATCTCTTCCCCGCTTCTCTCTTGCTAACTGCCAACTGTTACTGATGCCGAAAAAAGTCATATTGTCATGCACCGTGCACATCTACATGCAATGACTCGATGAAGTGTTGCAACGGGTCGATGAAGGCTTGCAATGACTCGATGAAGTGTTGCAATGGGTCGGTGAAGGCTTGCAATGACCCGATGAAGTGTTGCAACGGGTCGATGAAGGCTTGCAATGACCCGATGAAGTGTTGCAATGGGTTGATGAAGGCTTGCAATGGCTCCATGAAGTGTTGCAATGGGTCGATGAAGTCTTGCAATGACCCGATGAAGTGTTGCAACGGGTCGTGGAAGGCTTGCAATGGCTCGGGTTAGCGGTGTAAATGCTAGTTGACGGCGTGCAACAGCTCCTTGAAGCAGCACAGTGGTTTCAAAACACTATCTCTCCTACTTCTTACTTACTACTTCTTACTTCTTACTTCTTTACTTACTTATAAATACAACCGCTTAAAGTTCAGATTTTGGCCAAAATTCCAAGAATTAAAGTATCCGTTTAACCCATTTTTCTTTTAGCCGTAATTATGTGTTTTGTAAAGTAGTGATAATGCTTCCACTCGATTCCAATAATTAAAATATCCATTTAGGTGGTNNTCCATTTAGGTGGTTACGTGATCGTGTGGAATGCCTTCACTATTAATTTGTGGACTTACATCTTACTTCCTACTTTCTTTCTGCCCTCCGACCGTCTGACCTTCTGTCTTCTCTTCCCCGTTTCTCCTCTTGCCAACTGAAACTGGCTGCCCTTCGGGCGGAGGTTAAGAATTTTTTGACTGGCAACTTTCTCAATCAGATAAGGATGACACATCAAAATCATATATTCATGCACAGTGCACATTTGTTGTGCCATTCCTCAAACTTACATCATGGTTCCTCAACATTGCAGTGGTTTTTGGGGCCATTTTTGGGGCCAGGCAAGATTATAAAACGGCCGGGTGACTGTTGTTTGATGAGAACAGAGTTCCACCCCTTTCAGCCAGAGTACAACTTTTCAACAACTGAACACGGTTTTCAGTTTTCAGAGGTCCGGTCCCCAGATTTTAAAATTTACAAATTTACACCCACCGAGGACGGTTTTTCAACTGTATGGTCAGGAAAAAATCCAATTGCCCGATGAATCAATGGCACTGATGGAGCAATATGGGGCTTTAAATAGAGAAAATGTAATTGGAATATTAGATTTTGTACTTTCATCCATTAGGGCTACTAGAAAATAACCCATTCAGTATTCCCTGACCTGAATAAGAGACGAGAAATCCTAACGCTATTCCTCCCCAAAAATCTTCAATTGCAATTATAGGTTGAACTTCCTTTTTACGAGCAAATATTATTACCACCATTGCTGCAAAGACTAAAGAGATTGCTAAATTTACAAGGGTAGATATATCCCATTTGAATTTTGCACTATTTTTTACAAACCAACCTGCAAACGAGCCTACAATAGCTCCAAACACCATATCACGAATTGACGATTTAACAGTAAGCTTAAAATCGATAGTATCAATATTTTCAATACCCTCAATTTCGTATACAACTTCAATATGTAAAAGATATGAAGACGGTTTAAAAAAACTGGTTCTTTTTGATTTAAGCGTAAATACATTTGTAGTTGAATTTCCCGGTTGTAGTACAGTTTTGGAGTTATCATTAACCTTGAGGTATTCCAAAGCATTTTGATATTTCTTCCGTTCGACTTCAAGACGCTCTTGCCAATGCTTTTTCTTTGAATCAATTGCTCTTTCATCTTTTAAGTCTTTTTTTATAAAAGATGTTAAATTAAGAAATGGAATATTTAATCCAACTCTTCCCTGGATCATTACTTGATCTTTTGAAGATTTCAAATCTCTAGCAATTGCAGGAGCAAATGTCTTTCTCCGATTAAAATCGATTTTAAACGGACCTACATTAATTGATATTCCTTGAAGCCATTTACTCATTTTACTCTTTTGTCGTGGGATTATTGGTGTTGAACTTGGTTCTAAATCGACTAAATGGCCCGCATCTTCAATTTCCCTTAATTGATTTTCAATATCAACAGCTTGTAATTCTCTGATTTTTTGTTCCACATCAATGAATTCAGTTGGCAGGTGTGTGCTTACACCCTTGACAGCAATTGGAACCTCAAAAGGGTTTTGGATATTGACAAAAATTGAGAATTCTTGACCAGCAGTAATTGTTTCTGTTGAGGTGGATATTTGTGTTTTCAGTGCTCCTCGGATTGGTTTAAATATTTGTGTTTCAGTCAACTCTATATCTCCTTTTATTCATTTTTTATTATCACCAGCTTGTACATTGAAGCTGCCTTATCATAATAAAAGAATTTTCTATTTTTATGTAAAAGATAGGGGAATAGGCAAAAAACCATCAAAACTTAAAACTTCCTTGACTTCATACGCTATTTTTAGAAACCTAAGATAAGCTCCCTCCAGGGGGCCTGAACACTGTCCACTCACCCCTTTTCGCCCTGCCAATTCGGATTCTCTGCATTTACGCATATGAAAAAATTTAAACTCTAAAAAAAAGTAAGAAAACTCCCATTTTTCTGCTGTTAAGTTTTGTTTTTAATAAAGAACCCTACGTACTAACTCTCCCATTACTTGATCTGGATACATGTCATATCGCGCACAATACATCCTTCCGAGCCTTACATGGAACTCTTCTGGATCACATTCTTTGATAATTAAAGGCAAAATGTTTTCTTTTTTATTCTTAAATGCCCAGTGTAATTCATCTTTCACCCATTCCGACTTGGCAGAATTTGGTGACATTGCTAATAAGAACCATTCACATGTTTTCAAGCCATCAAGTATTTTTCTCTCAAAGTAATCTGAAACTCGAATATTTTCCTTGTCAAACCATGTGCTTATCCCATGTGCGTTAAGAGTGCTCACAATTTCTTTCTCAACTATCTCAATGTCCTCGAATGCATAGCT
>WVZO01000363.1 GCA_011772425.1 Candidatus Aminicenantota bacterium | reverse complement strand
TTTCTTCTCTTCTTACCTTCTGACTCACTGACTTACTGACCTTCTATTCTTCTGCTAATTCTAAAATTCTTTTTCGCAATGTCTTTGAAATCCTATATCCTTCTTCCGTCAATTCATCTAATACCAGGGACACTTTTTTAATGATTCCTTTTCTCTTAGCAGCTACTAATACCGCTCCTATGCCTGTAATTTTCACATTTTCCTTTTTGGCAATCCGTCTTGCTCTCCTCTCATCGATGAGTAAAACCATTTTTTTTGTTTTTGCCAAAATAATTGCTTCTACTTCTCCTTTATCGAACGAATTAAAAGGGACACCGGGTACATGTACAGGACCTGAAACTTCAAGCCATTTGGTTCTCTCAATTGCTTTTTTCAATTCATTTGCTCCGGGCCGGGATGTAGATATTCTTAGTTCATCAAACACGGATGGTGGAATAATCACTTTCTCAAACAATCCTTTTAAAATATTTAGATGATTTGTTTTCGCTAAGGCGATCAATGGCCCTGCATCGCTGACAATAATCATGCTTTATTCGTTATCCAAAATATTTTTTAAATCCGTATCCACTTCACTTTCGGGATAATCAACCACATCGATATCCGTTTCTTTCAAGACCTCTAAAAATTCGTCTATAGATAATTTGGCTATTTTAGCAGCCTGGGAAAGGGTGATAACTTTTTTCTCAAATAGATGAAGAGCTAGAGATTTATTCACGCCGAGATTCAATAATTGGGAATCAAAGGGAACAGCCAGGACGATGGGGACACCGTGTTTTGTTATTAGTGATAACCGGCCTTTTTCCGCATCTTTAATTAGTTGGCCGGAATTATTTCTCAAGTCACGTGCAGAGAATACATCAACATCACTCATATATTCCTCCAAAATGCACACAAAGTGTAGCACATTTTTATGTGAATTTCAAGAAATCTTTTCCTGGATTTTTCGATTGTCCCCTTTTTTCTCTTTTCCTTCTCTTCTTCTCTTCTCAACTTCTCAACTTCTCCGTTTCTCCTCTTCCTCGCTTCCTAACTTCCTCGCTTCCTCTTTTGCCAACTGCCAACTGCCAACTGAACCTCCTGCCTCCAACTCACAAAATGTTGCAACACTAAGATTGATCAACGTCGTTCCCCTAATGTCAAATGTTGAGACGCGACCCCATAAACAACTTCTATCCTAAATATCTTTAAAAGTTAACCTGGGTTTTTTAAAGATCTAAATTGGAAAAATTTTTTTCTACCGGAGAAAGTTATTTTTGCCCCGGAGATAAATCATCTTGTCTGATTTCATCCCCGGTTTTTTGGTTGTCTTTATCCTCTTCCTCCTGGATCCGGATGCCTCCAACTTCTTTGAATTTCTCCACAGAATTGATTAATACCATTTCTTCTTTATCACATATCTCCTGGAAATCACTGTCAAAGGAAACCAGGTATTTAATATCATATATATTGCAAGTTGCAAGGATCAATGCGTCATTTGGTAAAAGGTTGTAAGTGCTCATAAACTGATTACTCTTTCCGATTATTTCTTCATCCATATCGAGTATCTTGAAGTTATTAATGAACTCGATGGGTTTATGTTCTTTCAATATTTCACCGATTCGTTCCGACCTCTTGAGTGTTAAAGGCGATGTCCCGGACATGACCGATAAAAAATGATAAATAAACTCACTGTAAACGATGTGATTAATGAAATTATCCGTTTTTGCCTCAAATAAATGCTCCAAAAGATCGGTTTGTGTTCCTTTGATATACTCTATAAGAAGCGAAGAGTCCAGGAAACATTCATTGATGGTACCATTCATCTTTTGACCTTTCGATATCTTTATATTTCGCTATGCCCCTGAACTTTCTTATTCGTTTTACCATATTCTTCTGTCTGGATTTAGACAGATGGAGCCATTTCAATTGGGTCAATTTTTTAATAGCTTCGGGGATGTTCCGGGCCTTCAGTTTCATATCAATTGCTACCGGTACTTCCAAAACCAGTTTTCCCATGTTTTACCTCCGTGGTTATTATACCGCCTATTTTATATTATTTCAACCACCCTGCTTCCTTCGCGTTTCTTCGTGTTCCTTCGTGTTCCTTCGTGGCTCCTTTCCTCCTGAATTCGCGTTCCTTTGTGTGCCCTCGCGGTTCCTAATCTGGTTCCTTACCGCAAAATAACACTTGGTATGCACCGGCCGCTCCCGGTCTATCAACGCCCTTATCTTCTTAACCCTCTCCCTTAGCCCGGTAACAACCTCTGCCGGGGGTACATGCCAGGTGATAACAAAACAATGATTTAAATTGGGTTTTTCATGTAAAACAGTGTCAATTCCAATCCTGTTTTGCACCCCTACTTGCATGCCCCGCGGCCAGGCCCACTCTTTAATGTCCACTTCTATGCCAAAGTAAAGGGTCAACATATAACTCAATCCCGTAATCGTGCCGCGGTACTTATACAACTCAGCAGCTTTACCAAGGACGTATCGCTTTTTCTGCTCCGGCCAGGTCCTATCCATATCCAATGCCACCCATCCGGCTAACCAGGAAAGAAAATCCTTACTTTCTTGCCCCTCCCCGGAAACAGTAGGGGCCTGGTAAATATCAAAGTATTGTTCAATATGCTTTATTTTGTCCTCGATTTGCCCGAAATAGTACTCGTTGACCAGGAGCAGCGCCCGTAACGGACTGAACTGCTTCTCAGCTTCTTCATGAAAAAGCGTGGGGAGATACTTGATGGAATCGGGGGTTTTGTCCTGGAGGGACATAAGATTCTTCATGAACTCAGTGATAAAAAAAGTAAATGGAAAAAATGCAGTCATAGTTTAAGCTCCTCCACTTATTTTTATATCAATTTCTTTTAAATAAGGAAAACTTGTTTCCGGGATTTGAATCCTGTCTTTTCCGGGCGTATTATCCAACATCAACATAGACACATAATCCACCCCGGTTATATTCTCGATAAGATAGTATAGTTCAGACAGGTGAACCGCCCTGCCCATGGGCCACCCCCTGCCGTATAACCCACCGGTTAACGGATGAAAAAATTGTTCCAATTTGTCGTTTATTTGCTGTCTTACCTGAGGGAATTGATCCACCATATGCTGCTGCAATACGACACCCGCCTGGATCGAGACATCCACATAACCGGGTCCGCCAACTTCGATCTTAGTAGTAACTAAACGGCGTTCATCAAGATATTGCTTGACAACATTACATAAGGCATCCGAAGGTTCCAGCTTTGCTTCCTTTCCATGAGGTATAAGAATAAGCTTGATGATTCCTTCTTGTTGGGTCCAACATAGAGCCCGTGCCACTTCGCCGGTAGCTTCGTAGGCGAGTTTCTCAAAGTCTTCGGCTGTGACTGCCCGGCAGCGGTGCTTCAGTAACCATGGGGCACGCAATTTTGCTTCCTCAATGGTTTCCATATCCGCACCACCAGACGCGGGATAAGGATTAAATACCCTGTCTATAAAAGGATAAGCGGTTTCCAGGTTGATGATAGTGTTTCGCTCCATGTTGCCTTTACTGCCGCCGCCAGTATAGTAAATTTCACTTTTTATTTCATTGCCGGTGAGAGGAATCGTACCCTTGATGCCATCCCCAAAGGTGATTACACCATTATAGATATCCAGGATATAATGACGACTGCCCCTGGCGGAATGATAAAAATTGGGCTGCTCTTCCCATACCACCCACAAGGCTTTGACCTGACCGGTTTCCGGGTCCAATTCCTCTACGACTTCTTGCTTAACCCTTTTTTTAAACTCCATGATTTCCTGTGGGATGAAGGACTCCAGTTCCTTGACCAGGACGCGCGGCCCGGGAAGTAGGGGAGATTTCTTAAAATGAAAACTCTGAAAAGGCTGCCCATTACTGTTACCGAGGATTTCATTTTTGAAAGAAAGGGCGTTGATGGCGTTTACCACGTTGAGGTGAATGCACTGCAGCATGGGCAAACTTTCCTGGGTATAGGTGTCCCACCTGACGCGCAGCCAAAAGGCCCAGTCTCCAAATTCCTGGGTGATGTTCCAATCAGGTGGGCCAATCAATTCCACTTCACCCTGGTAGGTAAAATGCCGGGTTTCATCTTTGACCAGGTTTAACTTCTTCCAACCATCACGGGTGGGATATTCCCAGGTAACCCTGGAACTTAAATCCCCCCTCTGGCTGAGACGGAAAAGCAAACGATGCAATTTATTGGAAAATGGGGAGTTAAACCCCAGGTAAAACTCAGGCTGCTGCCGGGTAACCGGGATAAAAGGCTCAAAAGCCTCCTGCTCTAAGACGGCCAGGGTTAAATCTTTAAAAGAGAATTCATTGTAGGCCATGTAATAGTTAAAATTGGTGGGTTTTTCTTTATAATGGATCAAAAGGCTCTGGCAGATGGGGGGATTCTTTTTTTTCTTGATGCCGTAGTTTCCTTTGTGGATGCGCACTCGTATCCAATNNGTAGTTTCCTTTGTGGATGCGCACTCGTATCCAGTAACCGGTTTCTCCGTACAATTCCAGGGAGGAGATATTATCAGGAACACAAAAAGTTACTTTTCCGCTGTGGGTAAACGCTTCAGTGGCATCGGTAAAGTCCCACATGCTCCTGGAGACACCGGTGGGTGAGGTGATGCCCAGGAGTTCCCACTCCCCGGACCGGGCGTGATATTCCCAGTGTATTTCCAGCTCACCCAGTTCATCGATTTTGGAAGGAATATAAGAATCAGCCAGACGAATATCAATGGATACAGGAGAACCTTTCCTGGAGAAGACGTCACTGCCGATGTACAACGTATCGTTTTCTTTGCCGTCCCGGTTAAAGGGCCTGAACAATCCCTGGAATTGAATGGGTAAAAAAAGGAGTTCTTCGGTGCTGACATACCCCCTATCCGGCACGACTCCACCGGTTTTTGTCAATTCCAGGCACTTTTTCACTTCCCGGAATTTGGGTACGGGTTCCCCCTGGTATTCCTCCAATTGCAGGCGAAACCAATAAGATCTATAGCCGTGGATTTCTTTCTCCTTCATTTCCGGGAGATGGGTAAACACGATTTCACCACTTTGACTGAATTGAGACGTTTCATCCAATGAAGGAGAAATTTCTTCCCAATACTCGCCGTTCCAACAGCTCCATTGAATGTTCAACCCGGAACCGGGTCTATCCAGTATGATATGAATCTTGAGTGCAAAGTCGTCACCGACTCGCACAATTTCAGGATCACCAAGGTAAAAGATATGAGGAATTTGTTTCCCCCCTTCAAATATGTGCAGCCGGCCGGAAGGACTATGGGAAAGCAAATCACTGGTAAGGTCAGTATATTTCTCTTTTAATTGCGAATAGATTTTAGCCAGGCGGGAAGCATTCAGGTTCAAGGGTTCGGTGGTTTCAAAGGTGATGGTTTCACCGTCCTGGTTGGTGCCGGATACCCTGGTATTGGGCGGTATGTAAGGTAAGTCTACATTGGCCGCTCCTTCAACTACGTCGAAAATCAACCACGTGCTTGCAGGTTTCGGCGGAGTAAGGGTGATTCCCATTAATTCCATAAACTTAATGTAATTTTTATCCGGTACACGATTAAGACGGTATATCAGCATCTCAGTCATCCAGGCCATGAGTTCCACCAGTGTGACACCGGGGTCCGAGGGGTTAAAGTCGGTCCAATGCGGACAAAGAGCAGGAATTATTTTTTTGGCTTCTTCAACAATATCCTGCCAGGTCCGGTCATCCAGGTTAGGAGTAGGTAGAGCCATTTTGTTTCCTTCAAAGATTGTGGGTAATCGACAAAGGAGTAAATTGTAAGAAATGTAAAAAATCCGAAATTCGAATATCGAAATCCGAAACAAATTCAAATGACCAAAATTCAAATGAC
>WVZO01000700.1 GCA_011772425.1 Candidatus Aminicenantota bacterium | reverse complement strand
GCATAGAAAAGCGCTTTTCCATTCATATGCCCTTTATTGGGGATAAAATACAGCGGGGTTCTCCCAAAGTCGAGGTCTATCATTACTTTAGTTGATGGTTGATCCTCAAGCGCCTTAACTTTGGCCTTCATATTGCCAGGATTTGAAGCAGCGGTAAAAAATACTCCCACCAGAACAAGAAAAGATAAAAATACAAGCCTTTTAATTTTCATTGTTCTTCCTCCTTTTTAGGGGATTCTCCGTCTTCTACTTTATATAAACTATTTTTAAATTTATTAGTTAAAAATTATAAGTTTTTACTCTTTTTTTTCTTTTGCTTTACAAAAAGCCGGGGAAATTTTGTTTTTTTTGTGTGTTTTGAATTTTTGGAAAATCGCCTTGCTTTATGGGATACAAAATGGTATAGTTACTTTTTGTTGACAAAGGTGTAAAATGATTGATGCCAATATGAACGTAAAATATGATGACAGGCCCGAATGTCAGTTTTTTTCTCTAAATGTTGACAGGGGGAATGATCAATAGTATATTACCTGTATGAAAAATACAACCGCTGCCTTCAACATTGAAAAAGTTAAAGCCTATCTCCTGGAGAAAGAAAAAATCCACCAACAAAAACAGCAGCAAGAATTTGACCAAACCGCAAAAAAACTAAAGGATTTATCCCATATATGGAGTAAATATAAGATTAAAAGAGTATATCTTTATGGGTCCGTCACTTGCGGAAAGGTTCACCGGGAATCGGATATCGACATTGCCCTGGAAGGTGATATTAATTACCAGCAGTTGTTGACGCTTTTTGGAGAAGTGGATAGGCACTTTTCCCGGGAGATTGATATTCGGAACCTGGAAGAACTGCCTTTCAAGGAAGCGGTAATAGAAAAAGGAGTGGTGGTCTATGAAAAGTAAATTGGTCATTTTAAAAAGTGAAATAATATTTGTTCAATTTATCGATGAATTGTTAAAGGATTGATGAAGAATACACACCTAAAAAAATTTCTCCCGCTGCTGTAAGCGCAATAAACCAAACATTGAAGATTTAGTGCTAGGCAATATGTAAAACATGTTGGTTTATTACCGCACTATAGGTGCCTTTTTTCTTCCAATTACGGGTTCCGGTTGTATTAAGCGATAGAAAAAAGGGAACAGGTATTTTTTATACCTGAAAAAGAGAAACGTAATTAAAGGGGTTATCAGGCATAAAAGCAGGAAGAAGGAAGCAGCAGTAGACAGTTTTATATTTAAATATTCTTCGGCAATGCGGCTGAAATCCATCCAGTGGCCGCCCCCTTTTGCCGCTCCATATTCCGCGCGATAAGAAGCGCTGGTTATCAAGCGGTGGGCAAAACGAATATCTATAAACAAAATAAAAAAACCCAGGAAGGCATATAACGGGCGTTCCGCATTAATGATAATGGAACTTCCACTCAGGGCACGGTAGAAAAAGATTGCAGCGAAAATGAGTTCCGTACCATGCCCCATAAACAGTATGATAATGGAATGGATAGAGGTAAAGGCAGAAACGGTATACAATGCCACAATGGTGACGAGAACAACAATGGTCAAATGATTTTTTCGATAAAGATAAAACAACCCGGCAAACAGTAGATAGACGATAATAACGATGAAAATACGTCTGTCTTGATGCATGGTTATCCCACCGCCGTAGNNGGGTAACCGAAGAGCCAGCCAAAAATAGCATGACCGATTTCATGAACCAGTGTAATCAAATAACGAAAAACAAATGAAAGAAAAGGAAAAGAAAGAATCACTGCCGTAATAAGTAATCCTATTCCCAGGGATTTCCATGCCTCTTTGTTCATTTGTTGGACACCGGTTGCGAATCTATTTTCGGGTTCATTTTGCATTTGGCCTTATTCTACAAAAATACCAGGAGAATGTAAATAATCTTGATGCTCCGGGTGAGTTAATATTGTATTAATTTTTATATTATAGTAAAATCTGTATATGAAAGAAAAAGAACAAAATGGTGAAGAACCGGAACCCAAAAAGTGTCCGTGGGAGAATTCAGTCATTTACAGTTGGGATAAAGAGACCGGTGAATGGAAGGTGCGCAATCCCTCCGGCTCCATTGGCTATAATTATTTATACCGTGGTGAGTGGGACTGGTTGGAGTGAATTCATGGGGTTGAAAAAACATTTACAAGAGGTTAAAATTAGTGTGAAATGGGCTTAAACATGATTGAAAAGCAGCTTATCCGTTGCACTGGTTTTAGCGAAACCGTCACCCGAGAGATCGCATTGAAAACAGGGGTGAAAGAGATTATCATGAAGCCGCTTATAAAAAGGGAAATTGCTGGTGTAATCTGGAAAGTTTTGGA
The DNA here is from genome assembly GCA_011772425.1 of Candidatus Aminicenantota bacterium. GTDB lineage: Bacteria > Acidobacteriota > Aminicenantia > UBA2199 > UBA2199 > JAKAGC01. Next base: position 20,298 of record WVZO01000700.1, on the reverse strand, counting down.
TAACCAACCAATAAAGAATAAAAGCGAAAAGGAGGAATAATCATGGAGCCAAATCAAACAGCTCGCATTCTTATTATAGATGATGAAGTCCAAATCAGGGAAATGCTGGGACAAATGTTGACTCGTGAAGGCTACCAGGTGGTGCATGCGTCCGATGGCAAAGAAGGAATGAAAGCTTGCCGGGAACAGTCTATTGATTTGATTATTACTGATATTATTATGCCTGAAAAAGATGGCATTGAAATGATCCTGGAACTGCGGCATGATTTTCCTGCGCTCAAGGTGATTGCTATTTCCGGCGGCGGCCGCCTGGGACCTGACGGTTATTTGGAAATGGCCAAGAAACTGGGAGCGCATCGTACATTTTTCAAACCCTTTAATCGCAAGGAAATCCTGGATGCTGTCCAGGAGTTGTTGACAAAAAGGGCTTAATCTATTACAATTTCACTTCTGCTAAATTGCCTGTAGACATAAGAGAAAAGTGAAGGAGTAAGAAAAATGGCACATATGCTTCTATTCGTTGTCGCACCTGTTTCAGCAGTTATTGCCCTCCTTTTTGCTTTTATTTTTTATAAAAAGGTTATGACGCTTTCCGAGGGCACGGAAAAGATGGTGGAGATTGCAGAAGCTGTTCGACAGGGTGCAAAAGCCTACATCAAGCAGCAGTATAAAATTGTTGCGATATTCTTTGTTGTTGCAGCTCTATTTTTAGCATTTTTAGCTTTTGTATTGAAGGTACAGTCGACCTGGACCCCCTTTGCCTTTCTTACGGGTGGATTCTTTTCCGGGTTGGCTGGTTTTATTGGCATGATAACTGCCACGCTGGCATCTGCCAGGACCACGAACCAGGCCAGGGAATCGCTGGGCAGGGCACTGAAAGTGGCCTTTCGCAGTGGTGCGGTGATGGGACTGGTGGTGGTAGGTCTGGCCCTGGTGGATATTTCCCTATGGTTTATTGTGCTGCATATCTGGTTGAAAAACAGCCTGGTGACCACGACGGTTACCATGCTGTCCTTTGGAATGGGTGCCTCGCTGCAGGCCCTTTTTGCCAGGGTAGGCGGTGGTATTTATACCAAAGCCGCAGACGTGGGCGCCGACCTGGTGGGGAAAGTAGAACAGAATATCCCGGAAGATGACCCGCGCAACCCCGCCACCATTGCTGACAATGTGGGCGATAACGTGGGCGACGTTGCCGGTATGGGCGCTGATCTTTATGAATCCTATGCCGGGTCTATCCTGGCTTCCGCTGCTTTAGGGGCCAGCGCCATCCTGTTGAAATATAAAGCGCTGCTTTCCCGGCCTGATTTGGAAAAAATGGCTTTCAACGCTGTTATCCTGCCCATGGTGATCGCAGGAGTTGGGATTCTTGCCTCCATCCTGGGTATATTCCTGGTAAGAACCAAAGAAGGTGCCTCCCAGAAACAACTGTTGGGTGCACTGGGAATAGGTGTCAACATCAGTTCCTTGTTGATTATTATTGGTTCCCTTGCCGCTGTTTATTTCTTATTGCCGGGCCACCTGGGGATATTTGGTTCCATTGTGGTGGGTCTGGTTGTGGGGCTGATTATCGGTAAAAGCGTGGAATATTACACGTCCGATAGCTTCAAACCCACCCGTGAAGTGGCAGACAAAGCCAAGACCGGTGAAGCCACAGTGATTATCGGTGGTATGGCATCTGGTATGATCTCCACGTCCATCCCTGTTATTGCGGTTGCAGTGGGAATTCTTGGGGCCTTTGCCTTTGCCGGTGGCTTTAAGGAAGGCAATATCATTATGGGATTGTATGGCATCGGGGTCGCAGCCGTAGGTATGCTTTCTACATTAGGGATTACATTAGCTACCGATGCTTATGGGCCCATTGCCGATAATGCCGGAGGTAACGCGGAAATGTCCGGTCTACCTAAAGAAGTAAGGAAACGCACCGATGCACTGGACTCCCTGGGAAATACCACTGCAGCTACCGGGAAGGGCTTTGCCATCGGATCAGCCGCATTAACCGCGTTGGCTCTACTGGCCGCCTATATTGAAGAAGTAAAAATGGGTATGCATCATGTGGGCCTTGACAGGTTACCTAAATTCCTGGTGGAAAAGATCAATGAAATAGGGGCCATTGATAAAATATCCATTGAAAGCTTTATGGAAATCTTCAAAATTAATCTCATGAATCCCAAGGTCATTGTGGGTGTTTTTCTCGGTGCCATGATGGCGTTTATGTTCTCTGGATTAACAATGAAAGCGGTTGGACGGGCCGCTTCCCGGATGGTGGATGAAGTGAGGCGGCAATTCCGGGAGATCAAAGGTATCTGGGATGGTACTGCCAAACCCGATTATCAATCCTGCGTGCAGATTTCTATCCAGGGTGCCCAGAAAGAAATGATCCTGCCCTCTTCATTAGCCATAGTGGTTCCCATTGCCACTGGTGTGGTGCTGGGTGTCTCCGGTGTGATGGGATTGTTGATAGGCGCACTGGGTTCCGGGTTTATCCTGGCTATTTTTATGGCCAATGCCGGCGGTACCTGGGATAATGCGAAAAAGTATATTGAACAGGGGAACCTGGGAGGTAAAGGTTCCCCCGCCCACAAAGCCGGTGTTGTCGGTGATACCGTTGGTGATCCGCTCAAAGATACCTCAGGTCCCTCTTTGAATATTTTAATTAAATTAATGAGTATGATCTCAATCGTTGTCGCCGGTTTAACTGTTGGTTTTTCGATACTGTAGTTACCTGGGTTTAGCCGAGCTCTTTTTGGTTTCAGGTGGGTGGATTACGGAGGAGGGGCATGAAATGGCGTGCCTCCTGCTGTGAAAAAGGTGAACTGCTTGAATTTTGATAGGATAGTGTATGATGGAAAGCATGGACATGAAGACAAAAATAGGAAGCATCGACTTGCCACTCACATTATTTAAGCGCGGAAAAGTCAGGGATGTGTTTGAAGTTGATAACCAGTTGTTAATTGTATCCACCGACCGGATATCAGCCTTTGACTATGTGCTGCCCTCGTTGATCCCGGATAAGGGAAAGGTCTTGAATCAACTTTCCGCCTTCTGGTTTCGGTATACCAAGGATTTTATCCCCAATCATGTGGTTTGTGATGAACCGGAAAAATTGGAGACCTTGAAGGCATTTGCCCCAATTATTGAGAAGCGAGCCATCCTCACCAGGAAATTGACGACGTATCCCATTGAAGCCATTGTCCGCGGTTACATCGTGGGCTCCGGGTGGAAAACCTATCAAAGAACCGGGGAAATCTGCGGTGTTCAGTTACCACCAGGTTTAAACTTTGCCGATAAATTCCCGGAACCTATTTTTACCCCTACCACCAAGGCAGACGATGGACATGATGAAAATCTCACCTTTGAGCAGATGGAGAATATCGTTGGCAAAACAGATTCGCAAAAGATCAGGGAGCTTTCCATCTCACTATTTAAAAAAGTCAGCCAGGACGCTTATGAAAAGGGAATCATCATTGCGGATACGAAATTTGAATATGGGAAGGATGAAAAGGGAAACATCATCCTCATCGATGAAATTTTTACCCCTGATTCCTCGCGGTTCTGGAAAGTTGAGGACTACTCTCCTGGAAAAGAGCCCCCTGCTTTTGATAAGCAGTATGTACGGAACTACCTGAGTCAGTCTTCCTGGGACAAAAACTCCCCACCCCCTGAATTACCCAACGACGTCATCGCCAGAACCAGGGAAAAGTACCTGGAAATCTATGAAATCTTGACTGGTAACCCTTTATAATTAGACACATGACCGTCGGATTGAATACACTGGACATCATCTTTATTGTTATCCTGACGGTCTCTATCTTATTCGGCATCTTAAAAGGTTTCATACGGGAATTGTTTTCCCTGGTTTTCTTTATTGTTGCTGTTGTGCTTTCCTTTTTATTCTATTCCGAGGTAGGGAACTTGTTTATGCCGCAGATAAAAAACAGGGATATCTCTAATTTCGTGGGATTTATCACTATCTTTGTCGTGGTTTTAATTATAGGGGCGGTGGTCACGTATTTCCTCAAGAAGATATTTACCATTGGACCGTTGAAAACCATTGATGTGATATTGGGTGGAGTGTTTGGGCTTTTAAGAGGGATATTGATTTCATCTATCATCCTGTTTGCGTTGGTAGCGTTTCCTGTCAACGACAATTTGATTATAAAATCCCAACTATCGCCCTATTTAATGAAAACCATTGATGTGTTTTTTAGTTTCCTTCCTGAGAAATATAAGGAAAAAGTTAAATTTATAAAGGTGGATAATAAAGACCAATGACAGACAAACGAACATTAGAGTTGGTAGAACAATTTGATGACCTGACTATAAAAAAAATGATGAAAATACTTGCCTACAAAGCCGCCAATACAAAATTGTATTTTAAAGAAATAATGGATGAATTTGAAAAAACGCTGCTGCAGGCATTATTGGAGAGATATGATTACAATAAACTAAAGATGTCTTTGGGTGTGCATATGCACAGGAATACCATTACCAAAAAGATGGACAAGTTAAAGATTAAAGATAAAGAAAAAAAGGTGAAATCGAAATAATCGGTATCCGTATCTGGCAGCAGAAAAGGCAGTAGGCAGTAGGCAGTATGCAGTAAGCTTGTTTGTGATTTTGGTCATGGTAATGTGGATTTTTTTTGTTTTGGTCATGAGGTTGACAAGAAAGAAATTATTGGTATAATTATAACTCCGAATCTGTGCTGGGAAGTCGTCTAACGGCAGGACATATGACTCTGGATCATAGAATTGGGGTTCGAATCCCTGCTTCCCAGCCATTTTTTTCCGGGTGGCGCTATCGTCTAGGGGTTAGGACGGGTGGTTCTCAGCCATCAAACCGGGGTTCGAATCCCCGTAGCGCTACCATCTTCTTTTTCCTTCCCCAACGTTTCCTCTTTAATCCAGTACTGTGTTCAAACGTTGAAATTTTTTATTATTAGATGGAGGTCTTCTGGCCCCGGTGCCCTATCAAAAAGCGCCTATTTAAATCCAACATGAAAACCCAATGTTTCTATTATATCCCCAAACCATTTTTTTTCATCCCGGGTTACCTGGTAACCGGAGAATTCAGCATTTAGAATCATGTGCAATTGAGCATCTATCGGGATTTCAATAAACATTTCCGAATTTACTCGAGGTTCCAGCATGGAATAGCCGGTTCTTTCTTTTACATTATTTATGACAATAATCTTGGACAGGCTATTTGAGTATTGCCAATAAATGCAATTTGAATAGGTCTCCTGTTGGCACATGTAAGATAAATTGTCAGATACTAAAAAAACGATTTCACAAATCTCCCTATCAACAAAATAAAGCTCTACTAAGAATAATATTAAATTGGGGGGGATTGTTTTATTTATCGATGATTCAAGAAATTGTTGATATAGGGATTGAAATATCGATTTCACACCAGGTCTTAACGCCTCCTGGTTCATGTTGATTACAAGAAGCATAGGGACTCCTCTATCTTTTTTCTTTTTTCAATATTAGCGTTTATGGGGCAGGAAGGACCGTGTTTCAACACCTCTAGGGTTGACTGCTGAAAGTTGAAACACGGTCCATACGCCATTGGTCATATTATGAAAAACAGGGTTATTCAAATTTCGGCTCGATTTTAACAGTAATATACTTCTTCATCCTTGCTTGCTGCCCTCTTTCTTTAAATATAAATACAAGCCGGTACTCCCCGAAAAAACCGGGACCCGGCAGCCAATAGTATTTCCTGTTTTTGATATCCAGGGTTGAACCGATGGGTAAAGGGTCGAGGCGATTTCCACTAATCATGTACCCGCCGATTAATCTCCTGGTGCCGGAAAGATCGATCACCAACCGTTCCAACTCCTTAATGGTAATATTAAAGATTCCTTTTTCAGCCCGTTTACCCCTTTCAGGGGGATTGTCCTTCCTGAACCCCCTGGTGATGCCAATGGGCTCCATGTCGTCTACCGGGATATCCACCAGTTGGGACACATGAAAATACCGCTGTGGATACGGATGAAGAAGGGTTTTATGATGATTCGCTGCCTGTGGTGCTGCCCTCTCATCCCCGGTATTGTCAATGGTGAAATACCGGCTGCCGATGCCGTCGGTTCTCCCTTCATTATCTGTGGCGGTCCAGTATATGGTATGCACACCATCCGCATATCCCGTGGTGTCAAAATAAAAATAACCCACGGCACCGTCACTGTTGGCTAAATCCGGGAAGAGTTCCGCAATATCCTTCCGGTAATTATTGTAATGGGGACGCCCCACAGGGACGCTGTCTACATAGACGTTGATGGTAGAGCCGTCCGTGGGGATGTGTTTGGGCTGAGGTGTTAATGCCCATCCCCAATTGATGTATGAGCTTCCCGAGGCAGTACCCCCCTGTGCCGGGGCATCGATGGCCCCGAAGGGTTTGACTGCATTGGCATTATCACATATAATGGTTTTGCTTCCTAATGTGGTTTGATATCCTTCCTTGTCTGTGGCAATGGCATGGATTCTATAGGTCCCATTACCGCCATTGGGCAGGAAATTGGTCAGCATCATATATCCCCAGCCAGCTTTGTAATTATTGGGGTAGTCGGGATAGGCTTGCTCCACATCGGGACGCGCCCCTTCAACCTGTACGGCATCACCGATATACGTCAGGCTGCCAGTCTCGCCGCGCCATATTTGTACTTTCTCTACCTCGACGTCATCCAATACCCAGCCTGTAACCGGCACACTGCTTCTCACCGTGCTGTTGTGTTCCGGTGTATCGAAACTACCGAAAGGCGGCGACGAAGTTCCCGGGCTGTATACATTCAAGTTGACGTCAATGGTCTGGGGAGTGGTGGGGTCATAGTCATCGCTAACGGTTATTGTCCCGGTGTATTGACCGGGGTGTTTTTGACAAGCAAGCACCCTTGCAGTTACAGTTGCGGGGGTTGCTCCATAAAAGGGAGTACAAACCAGCCAATCCATATTATCCGTGATGTTCCATTCAAAGCTTGAAGTTCCGCTCATATTCACGGCAAACGTCTGGGGTTCGGGATTATGGCCCTGGATCATCCCGAAATTTAATTGTGTCCGGTTAACCACAGCTCCTTCTCCCATTGGTCCCATGACGCGACTGGTGGTAGAGGAAATCACCAAGCCGACGGATACACTGACCACCAGTAAACATAATAATAAACCTTTCAATTTGCTCATCTTTTTACTCCTTATAATTTTTTATTTTTGGAAAGTATACCAGAAAATAGATGCAAGGGCTATAACAAATGTTTCAAAATATATAACAAATGATTCAACGTATCATTGCCCTAACTTCCAGGTAACATTTTTCTGTATTTACGTGAGATTTGCTGTTAAATAAGGGTTTGGGCAGGCGGAAAGAAGGAGTAAATATTTTTCACCGGATTTTTTCATTTTTTTTGTTGACATTTTTTATGAATTATTGCATACTTTTATCTTAAGAACATAAGGTAATGAATGGGGCAATGGAAAGACACAGACGGTTGACAATAAAAAACAACAATATAATAACCTTTAACAACATTACACATTTAGGAGGTGTGAGATGACTGATAAAGTACAAATCATGGGCAGCCCGTTAGGGATGTATTCGCTGCTCAGGGAGCCTTACATCATTTCGATATTGAGAGATGACGGCTCATTGGATGAAGAGAAACTAACCCAATTGGTTGCGCGCATTGCTAAAATGGGTGCCAATGCGCTGCGGGATTTTTTCTGGATTGATACGGAAGAGGCGTACCAAAAAATTTCACCATTCTGGCCTGATGGGGGGTCCTACAGGTTTAACGACAGGTATTTCCAGCACCAACGGGTGATCGCAGAGACCTGCAATCAATGTAATATGCGGTATTATCTCAGTATATTCGATCACTGCGGAGTAAAGATATCGAAAAAAGCAGAAGTGGGTAGATTTAACCCGTGGCGTTCCTTTAGCAATTTCTTTTATGGAAAGGATGCCAAAGAGCTGCGCCATCAATTTATCGACCGGCTGCTGGCTGCTTTTGCCGGCCGTGATGTCGGCATCGAGCTTTGTAATGAACCGGATAAAGGGCATGGTGATTTCCTGGCGGATACGTTTATTTATATATTCAAAAAAGGCTTTGACCCGCAGAAGATCATCCTGGGCATCGATTACCATTTGAAAGAGAAAGACAGGGATTATGGTAATGATTACCGGGATATGCGGAAAAAGGTAGCCGCCGAACTCGGAGGTAATTGGGAACAAGACCTTAAATCAGTATGTATTTCCCCGGTACATAATGCGTCAGAAGAGCAAATCAATGATTTATGGGGGCCTAATGTAGGACCTGGGGGTACACGGAGAATCTTATATTCGATGGATGGCGTAAGAAAATTTAAAATGAACGATGAGACAAAGGACCATAGGCCCGATAAGGCTTACATGCATTTTATCGCCAAAAAGGTCCTGAAAACAAAAACAGAGGCCCGGGAAAAAGACAAGGTCCATTTTGAGGTTGTGTTCGGGAAAGATAAAAATGAGCCGCTGGATTCGATTGCGGGTGTTTCCGAGGCATACAAGGAAATCTGGGGGCATTACCCGGGGAATTATGGGAAAGACACGTGTGGACCATCCCCGTACAGGACTTATGTTACCCATGGGTATCGTGGGCTCCTGGGGCGTGAGCCGGATGCAGGCGGAATGCAGGGTTACGTGGATTTCTTGAAAGGCGGCGGCGATATCCTGGAGTTTTGCCGGAGACTGGCTTCCAGTGATGAGTTCAAGAATAATCGCGCAAATCTTCCGCCGCAGGATTTAGCTTCCGGGCTTTACAAGGGAATCCTGGGACGCGAAGCCGATATGGGCGGTTTGAAGCATACCATTGGCGAGATTCACCACGGCCGCATCGCTGAGCGCGCAGAGGCGATGCTTGAAAGCGACGAGTTTGACAGCAAGTTCCTCTGAGCACCTCATTGTCCATAAGCTCGACACGTACAACATGCGCGCGTGTAAACGCGCCGTGCTGTCGTATATATTATTGTATTTCCTTACTGCAATATCGTGATTCCTTACTTTTAGAGGTCTCCTGTGGACGAATGTTTAACGCCTGACGGCGAGGGAGGGAAGAGAAGGGAGGAGGGGTAACATTTTTGTATATCTTTTTGAAATCGCTAGTTATAGGGAAGTGCGAATTGGTAGAAAGGTTACATATTTGCGGATTTACACACCCTTTTTAGTGTGATATATATTGCTATCTAGTTAAAATACGAAATTCCAATTGATTTTTTATACGCCTTGATAATTTTCTATAAAATCCGGAAGGCGGAAGCCTGCTGTAATTGACGACGCACCACGGATTTACATCGGTAACCTGTATATTGGACGTCGCAGTACATAATCCCCAAAAAGAAAAGAGAAATTAAGGATATAAATATCCTCATTTTGCCTTGAAGGAACGAGGAAAAAAATGAGTCAGTTAAATAAGGAGAATATCGAAGACATCCTGGCGTTAACCCCTATGCAGGAGGGGATGCTGTTTCATTATTTAAAGAATCCTGAAAGCGATTACTATTTTGAGCAATTATGCCTGGGGATATCCGGGCACCTGGATATTAACACATTTGAAAAAGCCTGGAACCTGGTTATTCAAACCAATGAGATGCTGCGTACCGTATTTCGCTGGGAAAAAATAGAAAATCCAATCCAGGTTATTTTAAAAGAGCACCGACTTCAACCGGGGTATTATGACTTTTCAGACCGGGAAGACAGCGAAAAGGAAATCTATCTCCGGGAAATAAAGGTTAAAGATAGAAGCAGGACATTCGATTTAAAGGAAGTTCCTTTCCAGGTGATTTTATGTAAAAAGGAAGAAGAGAAATATGAGATGATTATCAGTAATCATCATATTTTATATGATGGCTGGAGTAATGGCATCATTTTGAGAGAATTTTTTAAAGCCTATCACGCTTGTTCCCGGGGGAGAAAATTAGTGAAACCGGTTAAGACCAAATTTAAAGACTTTATCGTATGGAATCAAGCCAGGGAGCATGAAAAGGAGGAGAAATTCTGGAGGGGTTATTTAGGGGGAGTTGATAGTCAAACCGTGTTTTCAATAAAGCAAAGAAGAAAAGGTAACGATATAACCGCAGCCGCTGCCAAGGATTATCCGGTCAAAATCACCTTTGCAGCGGATATGAAAAATGAATTGGAGGATTTTATTAAAGAGCATAGAATAACATTGGCATCTTTATTCTTCACTGCCTGGGGAATTTTATTGCAGAAATACAACAACAAAAACGATGTAATTTTTGGCAGCACCGTATCGGTGCGGCCAGCTGAAGTCCAAGGAATCGAAGAGATGGTGGGGTTGTGTATCAATACATTACCCCTGCGTATTCAAACGGGTGCCAATGAAAAAGTGGAGGATTTACTGCAGCGAATTGATCGAGTTCTGCAAAAGAGGGAAGCATTTAAGGCTGTTTCCCTGGTTGATATAAAAAAATACTGCGGCCTGGAGCACAACGAAGAACTCTTTGATTCCATTGTCGTCATAGAAAATTATCCGCTGGACAGTCGTCTTTTGATGGAAACCGGTAATATATCTATTGATTCCTATTCTATGATTGAGAGGACTCACTATGATTTAACGGTTACCATATCGATTGTTCCGGTAATAGAGGTGGCTTTTATTTACAATGAAGAGTTGTTCGAGGAAGAAATGATGGTCAGGTTGTCCCGTCATTTCCTGGGGATTGTAGAAGATATTGTGCTGAATCTCGGCAGCGAAATACCGGGAATAGAAATCATCTCTGAAACCGAGAAAAACGAAGTATTATATGAGTTTAATAATACGGATGCGGGTTATCCGGTGGATAAAATCGCGCAGCAGTTATTCGAGAAACAAGCCGCAAGGGTACCGCTCAATACTGCTGTAACAGAGATGACCCCGGGGGCAGGGGGGTTATCCAACCGATCCTTGAACTACAGGGAATTAAATGAAAAGTCGAACCGGTTGGCGCGCGTTTTAAGACAAAAGGGGGTTATGCCCGGTATTATTGTAGGAATTATGGTGGAACGATCGATTGAAATGGTGGCCGGTATAATGGCAATTTTAAAAGCCGGAGGTGCTTATTTACCAATAGCCCCTGAATATCCGCTGGAAAGAATAACATATATGCTGGCTGAAAGTGGAGCGAAATGGCTGCTCACCCATAGAGGTTTTGAAGAGAAATTCCCAGGGGAAACAGGATGTGAGATTATTACCCTGGATCAACCAGGTATATTCAAAGGAGATGGGTTTGATTTAGAGTGGTTGAATTCCCCCGGTGATCCCGTATACGTAATATACACATCCGGTTCTACCGGGAAGCCCAAAGGAACGATGATCGAACACCGGTCGCTGGTCAACCGGTTGAACTGGATGCAAAAGGCATACCCTTTAGAAGAGAAAGATGTTATTCTGCAAAAAACACCATTTATATTTGATGTGTCAGTGTGGGAACTCTTCTGGTGGTCGTTCCTGGGTGCTTCGCTTTGTATGTTAGGACAGGGGGAAGAAAAAAGCCCCGCCTCCATTATAGAAGCAGTGGAAGCAAATAAAGTAACCGTAATGCATTTTGTCCCTTCCATGTTGAATGCTTTCCTGGAGTTTCTTGAAAGTTTGCCGCCGCATCATGTGAACAAATTGACCGGATTACGCCTGGTATTTGCCAGTGGTGAAGCCCTGGCAGTGAATCATGTTGAACGATTTAATCAATTATTGAATAGAGTCATTAACACCAGGCTTATTAACTTGTATGGTCCCACTGAAGCCACTGTGGACGTGTCATATTTTAATTGTCCCACCGCTGGAATCCCGGGGAATATACCCATAGGTAAACCCATTGATAATATTAAGCTTTATATCGTTGACAGGGATTTGAATTTACAACCGGTGGGAATACCGGGAGAATTATGCATCAGTGGAGTTGGCCTGGCCAGGGGATACATCAATAAACCGGAATTAACCGCAGAAAAATTTATTGAGCTTTCGGAACAGGCAAGCTGGAGGTTATATAAGACCGGTGATCTGGTGCGGTGGTTGAAGGATGGGAACATTCAATTTTTAGGTCGAATGGACCACCAGGTAAAGATACGGGGATTTCGTATTGAACTGGGTGAAATAGAGAACCGTTTATTGAGTCATGAAGCTGTTAAAGAGGCTGTGGTTATTGCTGTGGTCTCAGGGGGAGGTGAGAACTACCTGCGTGCTTATATTGTGGCTGCAGGGGATGTCTCTACTGACCGGAAGCTTGACAGCGCGGAACTAAGAACATATTTATCGGGAACCTTACCCGATTATATGGTCCCTTCCTATTTTGTTCTTATTGAAAAAATACCCCTGACCCCTACGGGTAAGATAGACAGGAAAGCACTTCTTGAGTTTGACGTGAAATTTGAACATGAATATGCTGCACCTGGAAATGAACGGGAAGAATTACTGGTGAAAATATGGTCCGAGGTGCTGGCAGTGGAAGAATCCCGGATCGGCATCGATGATAATTTCTTTGCATTGGGTGGGCATTCATTAAGTGCGGTACGATTGGTTAGCAGGATACATAAGGCGTTTAATATAGAAATAGCAGTCACGGGAATATTTAAAGTCCCCACCATCCGGGAAATGTCCAGGCACCTGGATAGGGCTCCCACCAGCACTTATCAGGCAATAGAACCTTCGGAAGAAAAGGAATATTATTGTCTGTCATCGGCCCAGAGGCGCCAGTTTGTTCTGCAGCAAATGGATAAAGGCAGTACTGCCTACAATATGTGCGAGGTTATGGTTATAGAAGGAAAAGTAGAAGCGGATAAATTTAAAGGGATCATGGAAAAGCTGATAGACAGACATTACAGCCTCAGGACATCGTTTCATATGATAGGAGATGAACCGGTACAGAAGGTCCATGATGAAGTTGAATTTGAGATTAAGAATTTTTTAGCCACAGATGGGAGAAAACAGGAGACAAAGGAGATTCTCCAGGATAAGAAATTGCCAACTGCCAACTGCCAACTGCCAACTGATTTCGTTCGTCCCTTTGATTTATCCAAAGCGCCGCTGCTGCGCGTTGGCTTCGTCAAAGCGGGTAAATCAAAACATTTGCTGCTCTTCGACATGCATCATATTATTTCCGATGGTGTATCTATAGAGCTTTTATTAAGGGAATTTACCGCCCTTTATGCAGGGGAGGAATTACCTCTTTTAGAACTTCAATATAAAGATTATGCCCGGTGGCAGCAAAAGAATAAAGGAAGGGAATCGTTAATTAAGCAGCAGGAGTACTGGAAAGAGGAATTTTCCGGGGAAATACCGGTATTGGAATTGCCCACTGATTTTGTCAGGCCCGGGATTCAGAGTTTTGAAGGCAAACGCCTGGGCTTTGAAATAGCCGATGAGGAAACCCGGCGGTTAAAAGCGCTGGCATTGGAAGAGGGAACCACGTTGTTTGTGGTCTTGCTTTCCCTGGTTTATGTATTTTTATATAAGATAACCCGGCAGGAGGCAGTGGTGTTAGGAACGGTGGTTGCCGGACGCCGGCGTGCTGACCTGGAATCAATCATGGGGATGTTTGTCAATACGATGGCATTGGCTGCTTATCCCACCGGGACCAAATCCTTTAGCGGTCTTCTCGAAGAAGTGAATGGAAACGTATTGGCAGCCCTTGAGAACCAGGATTATCCCTTTGAAGAATTGCTGGATCAGCTGGGTCTTAAAAGGGACCCCGGGCGTCATCCGTTGTTTGATGTGGCATTTGCTCTCCAGGACCTGGATTCTTCTGAGATCCGGTTACCCGGGCTGAAGCTTTACCATTATGAGTATGAGACCTATACGTCGAAATTTGATTTACTCATCCAGGCTGTGGAGAGTGCAGGAAGAATCAAATTTATGGTAGAATACCGTACCCGTTTATTTAAAGAAGCCACCATTTATCGGTTTGTTAATTATTTCACAAGAATCGTTACCGCGGTGACAGCCAACCCGGGGGTTCAATTATCGGGGATAGAAGTCATCTCGGAGTTGGAACGGGCGAAAATATTGTACGATTTCAACAATACTGTTTCGGCTTATCCCCGGGATGAAATGATTCATCGATTATTCCAGGAAGAGGCGGAAAAACGCCCCGATAAAGTGGCTGTTGTGTTTGGAGACCAGGCACTTTCTTATGGAGAACTGGGCCGACGGTCCAACCGGTTGGGGGAATATTTGCAAGCCAAAGGTGTAGTCCCTGAAGCTTCAGTAGGAATTATGTCTGAGGTTTCCGTGGAGATGATTGTAGGTGTGCTGGGCATTCTCAAAGCAGGCGGCGCCTATTTGCCGATAAACCCCGATTACCCGCAAAAAAGGATCGATTATATATTGAAGGACAGTAGTGCTAAGGTTTTGTTGAGTGAGGTGAGTGAGGTGAGTAAGGTGAGTAAGGGAACTGAAGTGGTTACTCCCCCTACTCACCCGACTCACCTATGTTACATAGTCTACACTTCCGGTTCTACCGGCAGGCCCAAAGGTGTAATGGTGGAACACCGGAATGTCATTCGCCTGGTAAAGAACACCAACTATATTGCTTTCAATGAAGATGACCGCATATTGCAAACCGGCGCCTTGGAATTCGATGCCTCCACATTTGAAATATGGGGTGCATTATTAAATGGTCTGACCTTGTTTCTTATGGGCAGGGAAGATATCCTGACAACCGGGATGTTAAAAAAAGGCATCTCAGACTATGATATCACTACCATGTGGATGACATCTCCCTTGTTTAACCAGGTGGTAGGGAATGATCCCGGGATTTTCAGCGGTCTTCGAAATTTACTGGTAGGAGGAGATGTGTTGTCTCCGTCCCATATCAACCAGGTAAAGGGACGATTCCCTGGTTTAGCCATCATAAATGGTTACGGCCCCACTGAAAACACCACGTTTTCCACCACGTTTTCCATTGAAGAGGAATACAGCGAAAGGATTCCCATAGGGAAACCCATTGCCAATTCCAGTGCTTATATTGTGGACAGCATCGGTAAACCTCAGCCCATTGGTATTGTGGGGGAACTATGTGTTGGCGGTGATGGTGTATCCAGGGGATACTTGAATAACCCGGAATTAACCGCGGAGAAGTTTCTTTCTATTTCCTATAAGTCCTATAGGTCCTATAGGACCTATATTTCTAAAAAAATCTACAAAACCGGGGATTTGGCGCGTTGGTTGCCGGACGGGAACATCGAATTCCTGGGTCGCATGGACCAGCAGGTTAAGATCCGGGGATTTCGTGTTGAACCGCAGGAGATCGAAAGTTATCTATTGAAGCATGAAGGCATCAGCGACACGGTGGTGCTGGTTAAAGAGGGGGAAGACAGTGAAACCTATTTATGTGCATATTTCGTTTCCGGCAGTGAATTGAGCCCGGCATTGCTTCGGGGATTTTTATCCATAAGTTTACCCGGTTATATGATCCCTTCTTATTTTGTGCAATTGCAGGAAATACCCTTAACCCCCAACGGTAAAATAGACCGGAAAGCTTTGCCGGAACCTGTTATCGAAGCTGGTGTTGATCATGCAGCCCCAACCAATGAAATCGAGGCACGGTTGGTGGATATCTGGCATGAGGTGTTAGATACCTTCCCCTTCGCCATTGGCATCGATTATAATTTTTTTGAATTGGGGGGGCATTCGATAAAAGCCACCCTGTTGGCAGCAAAGATTCATAAAGCCTTTAATGTTAATGTATTACTTTTGGATATATTCACTTCCCCCACCATCCGGGGGTTGGCAGCCCTTATTAAAAAAGGCGCAGAAGATAAGTATATTTCAATCCCGCTGGTGGAAGCAAAAGACTATTATCCTTTATCCTCCGCGCAGAAACGAATATATGTTCTTCAGCAGATGGATGACCGGGGAATTGGCTACAACATCCCGTCGGTATGGATGTTGGCAGGCACCCTGGATACGGAGAAGTTGACAGATGTGTTTAAACGGTTAATCCAGAGGCATGAAAGTTTCAGAACCTCGTTTGGTGAGGTCAATGAAGGGCCGGTGCAGAGGGTCCATGATCACGTGAAATTTGAGATCGAATATTTTGATTTAGCCGCTAAGACACTTAACAGTGCGGTTAAAAGTGCGAAGGACAGCGAAGAGGAAAAAAACATCATTCTTGGCTTTGTTCGGCCTTTTGATTTATCAACAGCGCCCTTGCTGCGGGTAGGATTAATCGAAATCAGTAACCTGGAGCATCTCTTGATGGTGGACATGCATCATATTATATCGGACGGCACCTCTGTGGAACTATTGACCCGTGAATTTACGGCACTTTACAAAGGAAGTGAAAGTAAACAGGATTTACCGGTGATAAAACTCCGGTATAAAGATTACTCGGGATGGCATCCGCGGGATAAAGGGAGGGAATCGTTAAAAAAGCAGCGGGAGTACTGGTTAAAGGAGTTTGCCGGGGAGATACCCCTGTTAAACCTGCCCGCTGATTATCCAAGGCCTGGGATCCAGAGTTTTGAGGGACGCACCAGGGGGTTTTCCCTCAGCACTGCATCTACGGAAGCATTACGAAAGATTGGAGTGGAAGAAGGTGCCACATTGTTTATGGTATTATTGGCGGTAACTAATATATTTTTATCCAGGATGAGCGGCCAGGAAGATATTGTTATTGGCTCACCTATAGCAGGGCGTCGTCATGGGGAGCTGGAACCCATCATTGGTATGTTTGTCAACACGCTGGCGCTGCGGAATTTTCCTAAAGGAAACAAAACCGTGAAGGAGTTTTTAGCTGACCTCAAAAAACATGCCCTGTGGGCCTATGAAAACCAGGATTATCAATACGAAGACCTGGTGGAGGAAGTCAATGTTAACCGGGATGCCAGCCGGAACCCGCTGTTTGATACGGCTTTTTCATTACAACGTATAGATATTGGCCGGTGGCAGCTCCCGGGTTTGAGGATAGAAACCTACCCATTTGACAACGGTATCTCTAAATTTGACCTTACCTTTTTTAGCATCGAGTCAGAGCAAGACGTGTCATTCTTATTGGAATATTGTACCAAACTCTTTAAAGAGAACACGATTGATCGATTCATTAGCTATTATAAGAATGTTGTATCCGCTATTACTGCGGACCCGGGGAAGAAAATATCAGAAATCGAGGTCCTGTCGCCGGAAGAAAAGAAACAGGTCGTATATGAATTCAACGATACGGATGCAGGGTATTCGCGAGAGAAAACCCTGCAGGAACGTTTTGAAAAACAGGTGCAAAAGACACCGGATAATATAGCTGTAGTAGGCAGTAGGCAGTTGGCAGTTGGCAAGAAGAGAATGACTGTTGACTTCGTTCAATTAACTTACAAGGAATTAAATGCCAGGGCCAACAGACTGGCAGTGTTATTGAGGCAAAAAGGAATAAATAACCATATTAATCACTTTGCGGCTGTATTGATGGATCGCACGGTAGATATAGTGGTCGCCGTGATAGGGATTTTAAAAGCTGGCGGCGCCTATGTGCCGTTGGAGCCTTTTCTTCCTGGTACCCGCATATCCCACATCTTGACGTCGTTAAATGTGGGATATGTATTAACCCATTCGCGGCAACTTCGAAAGTTCGGTGAAATACTTTCGGAATTGCCTGACTTAAAGACCATTGTTTGCCTGGACGAAACCATTACCGGGGACATAAATAAAGAAGATAATCCTCCGCTGTTGTCCGGGGCAGGAGATATCGCTTATGTTATTTTTACCTCCGGTTCTACGGGTACGCCCAAGGGTGTGGTGGTCAGGCATAGGCCTGTCATCAACCTGATCGAATGGGTAAATAAGGGCTTCGATGTAGGCAGTTGGGATAAGCAGTTGTTTGTCACCTCATTGGGTTTTGACCTGTCTGTATACGATATTTTTGGAATTTTAGCTGCGGGTGCCTCTATTCGGGTGGTACCTGCTGATGATATTAAGAACCCGACGCGGTTATTGGAAATCATATTTAGGGAAGGGATTACTTTTTGGGATTCCGCGCCGGCTGCGCTGCAGCAGTTGGTGGCTTTTTTCCCGGAAGCCCGCGGCAAAAAAAATACAAGTAGTTTAAGGTTGGTGTTTTTAAGTGGTGATTGGGTGCCCCTCACATTGCCCGATGCATTGAAAGAGACCTTTGCCGGGGTAGAAGTGATTGCATTGGGAGGAGCCACCGAAGCCACGGTCTGGTCCAATTATTTCCCGGTGGGGGACATTTCACCTCATTGGGTTAGTATTCCCTATGGAAAACCCATTCAAAACGCTGCTTACTACATACTGGACCGGTATGGAAATGTATGTCCCATTGGTGTACCCGGGGATTTGTACATTGGTGGAGAATGCCTGGCCTCGGGGTACATCAACGACTTGGAATTAACCGCCGGTAAATTTGTTGATAATCCCTTTACCCCCGGGACCCTGATGTATAAAACCGGTGACCTGACCCGGTGGTTCGCAGACGGGAACATGGAATTCCTGGGAAGAAACGACAACCAGGTCAAGATAAGGGGTTACCGGATCGAATTGGGAGAAATCGAGAGCCAGTTGTTAAATTACCACGCTGTAAAGGAAACCGTGGTGGCAGCATTGGGAACTGCCGGGGCTGACGGTACAAAAGCCGATGACCGGCGGCTGGTGGCCTATGTGGTGCCTGACCCCCTTTATGCCTACCCGGTACTCCAATTGCTGAGAATGGAACGAAATGGGGTGCTTAGCCATCGACAGCAGTATGAATTGCCCAACGGCATGACACTCTTTTACCTGAACCGAAATGAAACAGATTTTATGTACGGTGAAATCTTCGAAGAACAGGCTTATTTGAAACATGGCATTACATTGGAAGATGGGGCATGTGTATTTGATATTGGTGCCAATATCGGTCTATTTTCACTTTTTGTGCACCAGGAATGCCAGGATGCTGAGATTTATGCGTTTGAGCCCATCCCGCCGGTTTGTGAATTGCTGGAACTCAATACATCGATTTATGGAGTTAATGCAAAGATTTTCCCGTGCGGTCTTGGTGGGGAAGAAGGGGAAGTGGATTTTACTTATTACCCTCATTTGTCTATTCTTTCCGGCCGTTTTGCCAAACTCGAGGAAGAGAAAGAAGCGGTAAAAACCTACATCTTTAACCGGGAATTCCAGGATCACAACCGTGGGAGCCTGTCGGAAGCCCAGGTCAATGAGCTGCTGGAAGACCGGTTATCCGGCACAACATGCACACGACCCCTGAAAACCATCTCGCAAATCATCCGGGAAAATGAAATCGAGAAGATAGATTTGCTAAAAATCAACGTGGAAAAGAGTGAAGGAGATGTGCTTAAGGGAATTGAAGAGAGCCATTGGCCCCGGATTCGGCAGTTGGCCGTGGAAGTCCATGATGTAGGCGGGAAACTGGAAGAGATCGCTGCTCTACTGGAAAGTCACCGGTATGACGTAACCGTGGAACAAGAGGAGGTACTGGGGGATACGAAGTTTTACCATGTTTTTGCCGTATTGGAAGAGAAAGCAAGGAACCGGGAAAGTAAAGAAAAGACAATGAGCATGGTAATGAACGCGGAGCAACTGACCGCGAATATGAAGAAATTTTTGCAAGAGAAGTTACCCGAATACATGGTGCCGCAGGCGTTTGTCTTGTTGGACCGTTTACCCTTAACCCCCAATGGTAAAGTGGACCGGAAGGCGCTGCCGGAACCGGTCATTGAAGCCGGTGCGGAATATTCTGCACCTACTGATGAATTTGAAACCCGGTTGGCGGATATTTGGGCAGATGTGCTGGGGAAACAAACGCCCATTGGCATCGCTGATAACTTTTTCGATCTGGGTGGTCATTCCTTAAATGCCACCACCCTGGTATCCAGGATCCACAAAGCCTTCAATGTGAAGATCGCATTGGCAGAAATATTTCGTTTGCCTGACATCCGGGCACAGGCCGGGTACATCAGGGCGGCAGCAGAAGATCGCTATGTTTCTATAAAAAAAATCGAAAAAAAGGAATATTATTGTCTGTCTTCGGCCCAGAAGCGGTTGTACCTGCTGTACCGGATGGACCCCGGGACTAGCGGTTATAATATGCCAGCTGTCATGACCCTTGAAGGAGAGATTAAGCAGCAGGATTTGGAAAGGGTTTTCCAGCAATTGATTGCCCGGCATGAGAGCCTGAGAACGTCGTTTCATATGGTGGAGGATGAACCGGTGCAGAGGGTCCATGATGAAGTAGAATTTGAGATTGAGCAACACACCCCGGCCCTGACGGGCCACCCCTCTCAAGAGGGGATTTCTTTAGTTTACAGGAATCCCCTCCCTGGAGT
>WVZO01000390.1:15859-26044 GCA_011772425.1 Candidatus Aminicenantota bacterium | reverse complement strand
GTTTTTAATACACTCAAAAGAAAAATGTATATAGAAAGATTGGAACCTTTGCCGAGTTTGATGAGTTCCTGGGAAACAGCAGGGGGAATGTCGATATCGACTTTTCCCTTCTCCAGTGTTGACCGGGTTTCCTTTAACCTGGTGGAGGGAATTTCGGTCCTATCGGTATAACCCGATAACTTATTTAGCCAATACTCCCGCTGTTTAACAAACCCGGAGCTGGAAAGCAGCAGGTTCTCCTCGTTTGTAAATCTCATAAATTCTTGCTCCTTTCTCAAAAATCAAAATTTGCTTCCAGGTCTTCCTCTTTTACTTTATCTTTCTTATTTTTCAGGTAGTCCAAAAAAGCATAATTTTGTTTGCTGCGAAGGGTTTCAAGCAAATAATTCTTATCATCATCATCCAGGATATCGATATCTGCCAATTTTATACCGGGATTATCGATAACAGCAGCGACAATCCGTCTGAAGTATAAAATGAATTTTTCAATTCTTTCCGCTTTAAAAAGCTTTGTACAATATTCAAAGGTTAAATGGATCATCCCTTTGATTTCAGCAACAGCCAGGTACAGGTCGAAGTGGGATGCTGCAATCATACCCGGGGCGATATTGATATGGTCATTTTCCTTTTCCTGGAAATCCCGGCCGGTTTTTTCCGTATCCGTATTCGTATTTTTATTCCTATTCGCATCCGGGAATCGTTCTTTTTGATTTACCAGGTTTAAAAATACATTGACCATGGGGGTTTTGCTAATATCGCCGGAAGCAGAGATTTTTTCCACCAGTTCCTCAAAAGGATAATCCTGGTTATCGAAAGCGGATAGGGTATTTTGTTTTACCTCATTGAGAAACCGGGCAAAGGTTTTCTGACTGGTGGGATAGTTCCTTAAAGCCAACGTATTCACAAAGAATCCGATTATATTCTCCAGGTCTGCGTGCCGGCGCCCCGCGGCTGCCGTACCCACAACAATATCTTCCTGCCCACTTAATTTTGAAAGTAAAACGGTATAAAGAGCTAGCAAAACCATAAACTGCGTTGTTGAATGAGCTCTGGCAATTTCATTCAACAATTTTGTTTCTCTCCTGTCAAATCCAAAAGCAATGGTTTTTCCTTCAAAACTCTGCACCTCAGGCCGAGGGAAATCAGTGGGTAAACGAATTTCCTTCGGCCTATCAGCAAAAAGATTAAGCCAATACGTTTCCTGCTGTTTCATGGCTTCTTGCTGCTCGCTGCTGTTTTGCCACTTCGAATAATCCCTGTACTGGAGTTTAAAGGGGGGCAGGTCCTTTCCTTCAACCAATGCCGTAAACTCCCTGGCCAGGATATCCATGGAGACGCCGTCGGTGATGAGATGATGCATATCGAATATCAACAAGGTTCGATGGCCCGGGATTCTTTCCACCCCTGCCCGGAACAGCGGTGCCTGCGTTAGATTAAAGGGACGAATAAAACGAGGAATCATCCTTCGAGGTTCCCCCTCTAAAGATTCAACATGGATATCAATGGTGTCGTGAATCATCTGGACCGTTTTCCTTTCCACGGTTGGGAAAGAAGTGCGTAAACTTTCATGCCGGGTTACTAACTGTCTTATCACTGCTTCCACGTTGGTTTTTTCGATTTCTTCCTCCAGGACAACCCAATCATAAACATTGTATGCCGTGCTTCCCGGGTCCAACTGCTGAAGGATAAACAATCGTTTCTGAGCAGAGGAGAGTGAATAATACGCTTTCTCTTCCGCAGGTGGGATAGGGTGGAATTGTTGAACCACCTCTGACTCGATGGCACGAGCAAACTCCCGGATGGTGGGATTCTCGAAAATGACGGTCAGTTCGACTTTGATACCCAGCTCTTTATGCAGCCTGGTGATAAAAACAGCTGCTTTTAAGGAATGGCCGCCCAATTCAAAAAAATCATCATCAATACCGATGCAGCATTCATCGATCCCTAACACTTCTGCCCAGATAAGAACCAATTTGGCCTCCATTTCAGTTTCTGGCACCTGCCAGGTATCCACCAGGCCGGATAAATCAAGCTCCGGTAAAGAACGTCTATCAATCTTGCCGCCGCTGGTTAAAGGCAATTTCGCCATGGGAACAAAGACAGTAGGAATGAGATAATCAGGAAGCCGCTGAACCAGTTTTTTCCTGATGTCCTTGCCTGTTAAAGATCCCTCTGGAACAAAATAAGCAACCAGGTACTTTTCCCCTCCTATTCTTTCACCATCTTTCTTTAGGGGTTTCTCCTTCACTAATACGGCCGCTTCAGTCACTTCTTCCAGTTTTAACAATTCCTTTTCGATCTCTTCCGGTTCGATGCGAAAACCCCGGATTTTCGCCTGCTGGTCCCGACGCCCCAGGAATTCAATATTTCCATCCGGCAGCCACCGCGCCAGGTCACCGGTTTTGTAGATTTTTTTAGAAGAAATATAGGACCTATAAGACCTATGGGACCTATAGGAAACTAAGAAAAACTTCTCTGCGGTTAACTCCGGTCGATTCAAATATCCCCTGGATACACCATCCCCACCGACACATAACTCACCGGGTACCCCTTGGGGAACCAATCGATTATACTGATTTAAAATATAAATGAAGGAGTTGGAAATGGGTTTTCCAATGGGTATATTCTTATGAAAGGTCTTTTCGATAGTATAAGTCGCAGAAAAGGTAGTGTTTTCAGTGGGACCGTAGCCGTTTATCATTTTTAGTGCAGGAAAACTTTCTCTCAGGCGACCGATGTGGTGAGGCGACAGTACATCTCCCCCTACCACCAGGTGACGTAGCGTGGAAAAGAGGTGGATGTCCATGTCCACATTTTGATTACACAGCGCCGAAGTTAACCAGATGGTATCGATATCATACTTCAGCAGCAGGGTTTTAAAGGATTCACTTGAAAGAAGCATGGATTTGTCGGCCAGGTGTAATCGCCCCCCGTTGAGCAGTGCCCCCCAGATTTCAAAGGTAGAGGCATCAAATGACAACGGGCCGGTTTGCAGTACCCGGTGAACAGAGCCAAAATCGATAAAGGTGGTATTTTTGATCAACCGGACCACATTCCGGTGTTCCACCATAATGCCCTTGGGAACACCGGTGGAGCCGGAGGTATACATGACATAAGCCAGGTGACCGGGCCGGCTTTGTTTTCCTGGAAAGCACCGGGCTTCCCCTTTATAGAGTACAGAGTCCATCACATCAACACCGGCAGCACCGGCCGGTGCACTGCTTTCTCCCCGCGTCAATACCCATTTTACGCGGGTATCCATTATTAATTGCTGCTTCCTGGCAGCCGGGTAATCGGCATCAATGGGTAAATAGGCGCCGCCAACTTTTAATATACCCAGTAATCCTATCACCACTTCAACAGAAGGTGGAATCATAATACCCACGATGGTTTCAGTGCCAACCCCTTGCTCCTTTAAGTGAGCGGCCAATTTCCCGGCCCGCTTATCAAGCGCCCGGTAGGTTAAAAATTGGTCTTCAAAAGACACAGCAATGGTATCCGGCTGTTGGGTCGTCATTTCTTCAAACAATTCATTTATACTGCGATCCGAGGGATAATGGGTGCGGGTGGCATTAAAATCCTCCAGGAGCACCCGTTTGTGTTCACTGGAGAGAATCTCCAACTCCTTTAGCTTTTCCCCGGGACAGCGGACGGCTGTATCCAGGAAACAAACCAGGTAATCTCCCCACTGTCGTACCGTTGTTTCGTTGAATAAAGAGGGGAAATATCGAATGTAACCATCGATGGAATCTCCCGTCACCTCGAATAGAAAAAGGGTTTCTGCTGCCAGTGCCCCGGCGGTTTCATCTTCATAGGAGTCCTTCAGGGCGACGCCAGTATCGAAGAAATACGGATACTTCTTTGCCCTGGAGGGATCCAGGCATTTTAGCATCTCCTCCAGTGGAAAAAAATGTGAATGTTCCAGTGCCCCGGAAAAAACGGCCTTTACTTCCATTAGCAGGTCTTTAAAGGTCATTTCTCCGTTGATGCGCGTTTTTAACGGGAGCCATCGATGGGGAGCTTTTTCATCATCAGTACGCCTGAATCGGGGCACACCAAGAATGATCGTCTCCTCTTCGGTGTAAAGATACAACAGGTAATTCAATCCGATGCTCAATATAATGAACAGGGCCAACCGAGAGCCGTCGACAATATGGTGAAGCTGCCGGACCAGGGGAGTGGGAATCGAAAAGATGACACCCTTTTGGGCATCGCTGCCCGGCTCCGGGATTTCACTGTCACAGGGAAACCGGGCAGCGGCATTTATACCGCACAGCACATCTTCCCAATACCTTTTCTCTTCGTAGAACTGTCCTTTATTGCTGTCGATCTTTTCAACGGAAAAGGTTTCGTTTATCATTTTCTATTCCCCATTCCGGGCAATTGCCCGGTTCATGGTTTATCCTGGTTATCTTAGATGATGGTTGTTGTGCAGTTCCAGGAGAGGGGGGCCGCAGTTGGGATGGAGCTCCTTCCACCGTTTATCAGCCTGGTAAATTTCCATCATGGAATATGGGTTGGGAATGCCCACTTTACGGCACTCTTCACCAAAACGATTCATCCTGTCATTGATTTCTTCTTTTGTCGGATTTGTACGGAGCTCCCATGTCTGGGTCATCAGTAGTTCGTTGAATTCCTCGGGGTAGAGGAGTTCGATCCCGTGGTCTTTTACCCACTGTGTGGAGCGGACTTGCCCTTTGGGAAAGAAGTAAAAGGGGTGCCAATCCGCTTCATAAATATCATTTTTTAATTCAGTGAACAGCTCCAGTGTTTGCCTGAAATCATCTTCTGTTTCACCAGGATAACCGATGACCCAATAAGTGGTGGTTTTAATACCAGCGTTTGCCAGGGAAGAGACAGCGTCTTTGATCTGTTGAAGGGACATTTTTTTATTCATCCGTTGGAGAACGTTTTGGGAGCCGCTTTCAACCCCCAGCCTGGCGCGGTAGAACCCCCCCTTCCGCCATAGGTTAGTATTTTGAAGGTCACCTACTTCAGGGTCTGTCCGCAGGTATCCATCCCAGTAAATATCCAACCCGCGTGGAATAAGGTGATGCGAGAGATCGGTGATGACCTGGTTCACCAGGGAATCCCCGAACATGAACAACTTACCCCCATATTGGTTTTTAATGGTGGCAATTTCATCAGCGATTTGCTCTCCTGTCTTTTTCCTGAATTTTCCCCACTGCACGGTTTCGGAACAGAAACCGCACTGGAAAGGACAACTGCGAGACGCATAAGCAGCCATTTGAGAATAAGCAGCCAAATTCAAGCCCGAAAAATCAGGAACCGGCGCCTGAGCCAGGTCCAGGGTTTCTCTATGAATATCTTCAAGGGAATAAACTCGTTTCCTGGGACTCAGCTCATTCAATAGATACTTTGTTAATAGGAGTTCACCCTCTCCTACAATAATCGTATCAATATAGGCCCGGGTTTTTTCCAGGAAAACCTCTAAATTAGGGGAATCCAATGCCAGGTGGTCTGCAAACACACCCCCTCCCATAATGGTCTCAACATCAGGGAATCTCGCTTTTACCTCATGGAAAGCAAAAAGACCGGGAGCCAGGGATGGGCTGAAAACAGAAATGCCAAATATATCCGGTTTCACCCGTTCCACTACCTTTATTAATGCCTTTTCTAAATTGGTGTAAAATTCCTCAAGTACACGATCTATTTCCTCTACTAATGACTTATTACCCTGTCCCTCGGTGTCGATATAGTAATTCTTTTGAAGAAGAACGTTAATCAACTCCCGGTATTCCTTTTCCTGCCGGGAGGTCTTGTGCAGGTAAGCCATCAAAAGGTTACTGAGCACATCGAATCCTACCATGTGAAAATTACCTCTTTTATGAACCGGCACCATCTTACTTAAAATGTTAAAATAACGGTCCAGTATTTCCCAGAGTTCATCCATAGTATTAAAATCATGGGTCTCGACGTGAAAGCCATTACGGGTAAGGAAACTCTTCAAGAGAGAGATTCCCAGAGGTGGATTGAGTGGCGACCAGAAAGGTACGAGGGATAAGAGTAGTTTCTCTTTCGACATTATTTTTCTCCCTGGAATGAAATCGAAGTAACTTTATTATTCTCATCCACAAAAACAATGGTGGATTTGAAATCTTTCAATTCTTCCGGTGAGTAAATTCCAAAAGAGATAATAATGATCTTATCTCCAACATGGACCAGTCGAGCTGCCGCACCGTTGAGACAGATTTGCCCTGACCCTTTTTTACCGGTCATTACATACGTTTCAAAGCGCGCCCCATTATCGATATCCAGGACCAGTACTTTCTCGCTGTCCAATAAATCCGCTTTCTCCATCAGCTCTTTATCAATGGTAATCGAGCCGATATAGTTCAGGTCCGATTCCGTCACTACCGCACGGTGAATTTTTGATTTAAACATCACTCTGAACATGGTAATGTTACCTCCTTTCTTAATTAAAGGGTGGCTGTCATTTATCTTTATATTTTATTTCATTCATTTAAATGTTAAATTGGAGATCGGTAAGGGGATTCTCCTCCAGCGCAGGACGACACTCCAATTGAAGCTCTCCAATGGGTACATTAATATCACCGAGAATAACCTCCACTAATTGAATAAAATCGTCAGCCATCTTACGAATACGTTCTTTTTTAAATAGTTTGGTATTGTATTCAAATACCAGTGACAGGTTTTCCCGGGATTCCCAGCACCCCAACATCAGGTGGTATTTAGCGGCCCTGTATTGATACATATATGGAGTGACGGCTAGAGAAGATTTTTTTTCTTTTTGTTTGCCGGCTATTTCAAAATTTTGCAGCCAGAAGATGACATCTACCAAGGGATTGCGTCCGGGTATTCGCTGCCGGGTAACTTTCTCCACCAGGTCATCGAAAGGATAGTCCTGGTTATCAAAGGCTGTCAATACCTGTTTGCTGACTTCATTTAAAAATTCTTTGCAGGTTTTATCATCAGAGGGGAAATTACGCAGCGGCAGGAGGTTGATAAAGAAACCGACAACCTGGTCCAGGTCGGAATGCCTCCGTCCTGCAAGGGGGGCTCCGACAATAATGTCACCCTGACCACTTAATTCAAAGAGAAAAATGTTGAAAATCGTCAACAGCACGATATACAGCGTGCAATTTTCTCTCAAGGCCAACTGCCTTAATTCTTTAACCAGCCTGGCATTTAATTTAAACGGAATCGAGTCACCTTCATAACTATAGGTCAAAGGCACGGGAAAATCAGTGGGAAAATTCAGTACCGGGATTTCCTTCTCAAATTCCTTAAGCCAGTACTTTTCCTGGTTCTCTATTTCACCCGATTCGAACAATTTATTTTGCCATTCTGAAAAATCTTTATACTGGATGCGAAGGTGGGGTAAGCGATCGCCTCGATAAAGGGCAAACACATCCTTTATAAACACTCCCATCGATGTTCCATCCGTAATGATGTGATGCATATCCACGATTAAGAGGTGCTTAAACTCTTCCTGCCTGCACAACCTCACTCTCAGCAGCGGTGCTTTGCTTAAATCAAAGGAACAAATGAACTCCTGCACAAGAGGGGCAGGGTTCCCCGGGCTTCCCGGGTTTATGTATTCAATTTGAAAATCCACGTTATCGTGAACTTTTTGTACCACTTGCTCCCCG
The DNA here is from genome assembly GCA_011772425.1 of Candidatus Aminicenantota bacterium. Lineage (GTDB taxonomy): Bacteria > Acidobacteriota > Aminicenantia > UBA2199 > UBA2199 > JAKAGC01. The sequence goes on along the minus strand of WVZO01000390.1, from coordinate 18,410 downwards.
ATCATATAAAAAGATGTTCTTAAACTATCGTGCCTCCGGATCATCTCTGTAAAAATCGATCCCAGCCCGGATATATCCGGTTCTCCTTCCAGTTTAACAGCCTGGGGAACGTTATAACCGGTGCTGTTCTTTTTCATCTGTTGGAGTAGATACAATCGTTTCTGAGAGGCTGAGGCAGCATAATATTCTTTCTTTTCCACCGGTTCGACAGATTCAAAGGTATCCTTTTCAGCAAACCTGATGTACCTGGCCAATCCCCTGATGGTAGGGGTTTCAAATACGTTAATAAAAGGCACCTTCACATGAAGCTCTTTGAAAATTTTCGCAATCAATACAGCGGTCTTTAATGAGTGCCCCCCCAATTCGAAAAAATTAGCATCAACACTGATAACTTCCTTTTTTAGATTCAATACATCGGCCCATACCTCCGCTAAGGTCTCTTCAACCTCATCTGCCGGTGCCCGGTAATCCCCGTCTGCCTCTACTTCCGGGGCCGGCAAACGTCTGAGGTCTATCTTTCCATTGGCCGTTAAAGGTATGCTGTCCAATTGCATAAAATAAGAAGGAATAACGTATCCAGGCAAATGCCTGGATAAATGGTTTCTCAATTCCGCCGATTCAATCTTGTTCTCCGATATAAAATAAGCGCAAAGGTACTTATCACCGCTTTTGTCTTCCTTTGATACAATGACTGCCCCGATTATTTCTTTATGTTTTAACAGTTGTGCCTCTATTTCACCCAACTCTATCCGGTAACCTCTTATCTTCACCTGGTGATCGAGCCGCCCGATATATTCCATTTCGCCATTTTCCCATAACCTTACCAGGTCGCCGGACCTGTAAAGCTTTTCACCGGGTTTGAACGGATCGGGGATAAACCTTTCACCTGTTAACCCGGGCCGGTTTAAATATCCCCTCCCCACACCGTCTCCACCGACCCATAATTCTCCTGCAGCGCCCACGGGTAAAAGCTCTAAATTTTTATCCATTACATACGTGCGCAGCGTCGGGATCGGCCTGCCGATATTGCTCCTGATTAATAGGATATCTTCGTCGGTTATCTCTTTATAAGTCACATGTACCGTGGTCTCTGTTATGCCAAACATATTGATTAGCTTTGTCCCCGGGTATATCTCTTTCCATTTCTTCAATTTAACCGGGCTCAAAGCTTCTCCTCCAAAGATGACATATTTTAATTTCAGTTCTCTTCCCGGGTATTTCATCTCTACAGCGGCTAAATTATAAAATGCCGAAGGGGTCTGGTTAAGCACAGATACACCCTCTTCTTTTAAGACTTGCAAATATCTTTCGAAATCAACGGTCACCATCTCCGGTATAACAATCAATTTTCCCCCGTAAAGCAGTGCACCATACATTTCCCATACGGAAAAATCAAAGCTACTGGAATGAAACATAGTCCATACATCGCTGCTGCTAAAATCAAAGGGGAACTTATCATTAATCATCAGGCGAACGACATTTTTATGTTCGATCATTACTCCTTTGGGATTCCCGGTGGTGCCGGAGGTATAGATGATATACGCCAGGTCACCGGGCTTATCGACGGTTGTTACATTCCCTGTGGACTCTATCGTGGGCTGTTTATGCTCATGTCCGGGGATTTCATCCATAAGAATGATTTCCCGCCCACGGTCGTATTCAAAACAGCGGTGTGAATGCCTTTTACATGGAACAACGGCGATACCCGGGATTTCTTTTAAAATCCCTTCATCCGGTAATACACCACCGTTTTCCATGATTTTCCCGATCAGTTCGCTGAAGGTTAATTCCCCTTCGCCCAGCACTACCAGGTCTATGTTGGGGTCCTGCGCAATGTTCATATAATCGCTGGTGGCATAAGGACCACCGGCAATTATGGGGACAGACCACCCCCAGTGTCTCATCAGCGAAACCGCCTGGTGGAAAAAATCCTTATAGAAAGACAGCGTGCGTATGCCGATTACATCCGGTTGAAATTCCCCCAGCAGAGCTTTTAACTCTTCAAAACTATTAAAATCAATCCGCGATTTGGCTATTTTACCCTTCACTTTGTTTCCAAACTGCTGATATAAATACGTGAGAAGATACATCAACCCCAGGGGAGGTTCCACCACATCATAGAGCATCGGGTTCTCTCCCTTGAAAAACTGGGAAAGGTCCAGCAGCAAGACCTTCAATGCATTCTCTGCAGGAACCCGGACCGGGAAAAATCGCTTCATCTTCTCCTGTAGACCCGGAACCCGCCCAAAGTCCTCCTCCACACCGGCAAATTCTCCCAACTCATCGCCAGAAAGACCGAGAAATTCCAGTAAGCCTTGAAGACTCTTTATATCCATAGGCAAATAACTGTCATATTTTTGCAGAATCTCATCTTCGGTTAAAAGTTGGAGTTGATGCAGCAGTACGTGCAGCAATCGTTCCCTGGACATAAAGTATTGATTGAAAAAATCCGACTGGCACTTTAAGGTAAAGCTTTTGTCAAAGGGTAAGGTATCGGGTAATTGGTGATAAGCCAGCCCCACCGAGTCCATAATGGCACGCCTGGAAATCC
>WVZO01000390.1:0-15833 GCA_011772425.1 Candidatus Aminicenantota bacterium | reverse complement strand
CGGTTTCGGTAGGGAATCCGTGCATGATAAAAAGCTCGCTAATGACATGAGGATACTCCCGGCATAGATACTCGAGATTTTCCCGCAGTCGTTCGAGGTTCAAATTCTTCCCGATTAATTTTTGCAGCCTTGATGAAGCGGTTTCCAGGGCCACCCCGATATTAACGGTCCCTGCACGAACCATCAGGTCGATATAGCTTTTGGTCAAAAGGTCACCCCGCAGACCGGCAGGGAAAAATAGCTGCACTTTTAATTGGTTATCGATGAGCAATTGAAAAAATTCCCGGCCGTTCGCTTCATTCAGGTTAAACACATCATCCACAAAGGCAAACCTTCGTACTCCCATATCATAATAGAGCCGCACCTCGTCGAATATATTCCCGGCCGAACGATACACATGTTTCTTGGGCCAGATTTTGTGACAATAGGCGCATTTAAAGGGACAGCCCCGCGTGGCTTGCAGCGAAATGCTGTTTTTGCACAACGTCAACCCGATATAACGGTTGTATCTCTCGTAATCCACCAACGAACGATCTGGTATGGGCAATCTGTCAAGGTCCTTTATATATGGGCGGGAAGCCGCCCGAAAAACTTTCACTCCCGGGGATTGAATAACGCTGGAATATATATGCGGATGTTTTCTGGCGACATGGCTGGTGGTCACCAGCAGCGGAACCCCGGCATCCTCAAGGAAAAAATTAACCCGTTTCCCGGGATTGTCCGGGTCTATGGGTAAATAGGCTCCCCCGGCTTTCAATATGCTTAACATGGCAATCACCATTTCATGTGACCGCTCCATCATTACACCCACAATTCGATTGGGTCGAACTCCCTTTCTTTGCAATATTCCGGCTAATCGGTTGGCTTCACGGTTTAATCGGCTGTAGGTCACCTGGCTGTCCTTGAAAACCAGGGCTGTCCGATGCGGCCCTTTTTCCACCTGTTCTGCAAATAACCGGCAAATTGTCTTACCCTTCGGGTATCCTGCCCCTGTGCGATTAAATTCATGGACTAATTTATTCTTCTCCTCATCCCCTAAAAACAAAATCCTTGAAATCTTTATATCTATATTTTGAACGCATCCTTCCAATAGGGCGATAAGATGGTCCAACAAGCGAGGAGTAAAATCCTTTTCATACTCTCCGGGGTCATACCGGAGAACGGCTTTTAACCGGTCCGCTTCCCTGGAAAAGGAGAACCACAACGCGGCTCCTGTCGCCTCGACATCCAGGGGTTCATGAATAGTTTCCAGCCCGCAGCCGATACTTGAAAAAGTCTTGATCCCCCGGGTTTCACCCCCTTCAGCCAGGTGGTCCAATACATTACCCAGGGGAAAATCCCGGTTCTCATGGGCCTCCAGCACCGACTGCCTGACAGTTAACAGGACCTGTTTAAAGCTCATATCCCCGTGTATTTCATCCCGTATCAACAAAAAATCATTTAACCCCCAGTTATGCCCGTTCTTTTTGTTTACCGGTGATATGACAATAATATCCGGGTTGTCAGTGCAGCGGTATATTAACGATTTGATACCGGCCAATAAGGTGATATAAATAGAAAGATGCGAATGTTTACATAAGGCGGCCAACCGGTTAAATAAACCGGCTGGAAATAGTTTCTCCATTTTGTCCAAAGGCTTTTGGGGCCGGTCATTGGTTTTATAATGGGAAAAGAACTCTGTCCTTGTGATATTACCGGATAATTTGTCGATCCAGTACTGCTTCTGTTTTAGATATGCAGGGCTCAACAGCAGTACCTTTTTATCGATTTCCCTCAACATTTTAATCCTCTTGCTTTCTTATATTCATAAAAAATCAAATCCTGCATCTTCTGTCCCCGGGGGATTACTGTCCATATCGTTTACGACACCAGGTGACCGACCCTTTTCCTCTTGAATCTCCTTCATTAATTGCTGCTTTTCTACCTCGCTCAATACCTCGATTTCCGAAATCCGTTTTCCCGGGTTATCTAAAATCGAGGAAACAATGGTTTTGAAGTAATCGATAAAACGTTCGATGGTTTCCTTTTTAAACAGCCGGGTACAGTAACAAAAAGTGAAATAGAAGCAGTGTCCTGAAATAAAACAATGGAGAACCAGGTCATATTTTGCCAGGTTGTTTTTATATTCGTAGTTTTCTTCTTCTTTGCCGGGAAAAGGTACCAGGTTATTTTCTGGGATCTCCAGCGAATTTTCCTTAATACCATCCAGGGAGAGTACGGTATCAAACAGTAAACTGCGGGAGGGGTCTCTTTCTATCACCACTTTTTCCACCAGTTCCTCATAGGGATAATCCTGGTTTTCAAAGGCCGCTGCCGTCCGCTCTTTTATTTCCAGAAGAAACTCGTTAAACGTTTTAACACCTTCCGGATAATTTCGCAGCGCCAGCAAATTTACAAAAATCCCGATGATTTTCTCCAGCTCCACATCTCTGCGCCCGGATACGGCTGTTCCCACCACGATGTCGTCCTGGCCGGTAACTTTTGATAGGAATACATTGTAAATCGACAGCAAAACCATAAAATATGTAGTGCCTGTCTCCTTTGCCAGTTCCATCAGCCGTTGACCCACCGTATCGCCTATGCAGAAGCCGATATAGTTCCCCTGGTAACTCTGCACTGCCGGCCGCTTATAATCCAATGGCAGGTTTAAAAGGGGGCTCCCTCCCTCCAGTTCCTTAAGCCAATATTCCTCCTGTCGCCGCATCACTTTTTGCATCGTATTGTTATGATTCCAGCACACAAAGTCTTTGTAGCGGAGTTTTAACGGTGACACTGGCTTCTCATTATACAGGTCGATAAATTCCTGTAATAAAATCTCCCGGGATATACCGTCTGTTATGATGTGATGCATATCTACCAGGATTATGGATCGATTTTCTCCTGTTTTTATCAAACCGGCCCTTAAAAGCGGTGCCCTGGATAGATCAAAGGGCCGGACAAAAGCTTCTATTTGTTTTCCCGGTTCCTGCGTCCTTGCTTCGGTTCCGGTTTCCCACGCCGTATCCCGCAGTTCACTGTACCGGATGCTAAATTCCACCTCCGGATGAATCTTCTGACAGGGTTCATTGTCTTTCATCTCAAAGGAAGTTCGCAGGCTTTCATGCCTCCGGATTAACCGTTTGAAGGTTTCTTCGAATTTCTTTTTATGAATATTCCTTTGCATAACTTTAATGAAAGGTACGTTAAAAAGAATACCGGATGGGTCCACCTGGTAGAGGAAATACAATCGCTTCTGTGCTGATGTTAAGGCATAGTATTCGTGTTCTTCTACGGGATTGATGGGGATGAATCTATCTTCTGCCGCATCAACGATGCACCTCACCAGCCCCGCAGGGGTAGGAGATGTGAATATATCCGTTAATGCCAACTTAACGTTAAACTCTTTGTGGATCCTGGCCGCCAGGTTAATCGCTTTCAGCGAATGTCCGCCCAGGTCGAAAAAGTCGCTGTCCATGGTTATGATATCCGGCTGGATATTCAAGACACCGGCCATGATTTCCACCACTTTTCGTTCCATCCGATTGCCAGGGGCTTTATAAATGCTCGCCTCTCCTGCTGCCGCCCTCACCCCAGGCAGTGCAGCCCTGTCGATCTTCTCGGAGGGGTTCAGGGGAATCTCGTCCAACCGCATAAAATAGGAGGGAATCATATAAGCGGGCAAACTTCTTGATAAATATTCCTTCAACTCGGAAGCCCGGAGCTCCATTCCAGAAACATAATAGGCACACAGATATTTATCTTCCTCCTCCCCCCACATCACCACAACAGCGGATTCTACCTGCGCATGGCGCATGAGCCGATTTTCGATCTCTTCCAGTTCGATTCGAAAGCCCCTGAGTTTTACCTGGTGGTCAATTCGCCCCAAAAATTCGATGTTTCCATCCGGCAGCCACCGCGCCAGGTCTCCGGTTTTGTAGATTGTTTGCCTTCGGCGACCAGGGGCTCTTTTTGAAAAAACCGCCCCTGGACCCCGCAAAAACTTTTGATAATTTTTATCATCCTGGGAATCCTGGAAATCCCATAAATCATGGTCAAACTTCTCTGCGGTTAACTCCGGGTTATTCAAGTAGCCACGAGCAACACCCTCTCCACCGATACACAATTCCCCTACCACGCCAGGGGGTTGAAGACAACAGCCCTTTCCTGTGATGTAAATCTTTGTATTGGCAATAGGTTTCCCAATATGCACCATGGCTCCGGACTCCCCTGTCAATTCACTAACGGTAGACCAAATGGTAGTCTCTGTAGGCCCATAGAGATTAAATACCCGGGCATCGGTTAACCCCTTTACCTTTTCCAGCAGTACCTCCGGAAACGCTTCGCCGCCTACCAATAAATAATTCAATATTTTCAAACATCCGGCAGACGCATCATCCGATACCACCAATTGCAGCCGCGAGGGGGTTAACTGGAAGATGGAAATGACCTCCCGTTCCATAACCCGCGCAGTTGAACCCACATCCGTTTGCTCCTCTTTCGTGCCAATCACAATCCGTGTCCCCATGGTTAACGGAAGTAATGTCTCCAACCCAAATATATCAAAAGAAATGGTGGTTAATGATAATATATTGTCCTCGCCTGTAAAGGGAATAAGGTCTGTGATTCCCTTAATGAAATTCACCACACACCGGTGCTCAAGGGCCACTCCTTTGGGCAGTCCCGTAGAACCGGAGGTGTAGATGACATAGCATAGTTGAGTAGAGCGAATAGGGTGAATAGGGTGAATAGGGTGTCCTTCACTCAATTCACCCGGTCTAACAACCTCTATGTTCCCACTCACCTTACTCAACTCACTCACTAAAACCCTGGCATTGCTATCTTTCAGCATGTAATGGACTCTTTCTTCAGGGAATTCAGGGCCTATGGGAAGATATGCACCCCCGGCTTTTAATATACCCAATATGATGATGATCATTTCAACAGAACGTCCCACCATGAGACCCACAATTGAGTGCGTCCCCGGCCGAATGCCTTTTTCCATCAAAATCCGGGTCAATCGGTTGGCCCGTTTATTCAACTCATGGTAGGTAATATGTTTATGCCCACAAATCAATGAAACAGAATCCGGACCCCTGGCTGCTTGCTCTTCAATCAATTGACAGATAGTTTTGTCGGAAGAGTAATCAACAGATGTTTGATTAAACACATCAAGCAGCAAGGCCTTTTCTCTTTCATCAAGCATATCTATACCGGATATCTTTACATTTATATTCTCCACCGCGGCTCCGGCAATGCGTTTAAAATAACCGATAAACCGTTCGATGGTACAGACACTGAAGAGTTTCGTACAATATTCCAATTCACAGTAAATCCTCTCAACCCGGTTGACAGCCGTTAAACTCAGATCAAATTTAGCAGTGGCATTTATGTGGCGATACACCCTTTCTTCTTGTTCACCGATTTTTGAAGACCCGGCCGTATGTTTATATTCTGACTGGTTTAAGAAATTGAACATCACGTCAAAAATTGGATTCCGACCGATATCTCGGCTCACCGATACCTTTTCCACTAAATCTTCAAAGGGATATTCCTGGTTCTCATAAGCCTCCACTGTTCGGGTTTTTAATTCTTCCAGGAAGGTTCTAAAAGTTTTCTCTCCTGCCGGGCAATTCCTCATGGGCAGGGTGTTGACAAACATGCCAATAATGCCTTCAAGGTCTGCGTGTCTGCGAGCTGCAACCGGGGTTCCCACGATGATATCCTCCTGGCCGCCCAATTTGGAAAGCAGTATATTAAACAGGCCAAGAATAACCATAAAAAGCGTTGTATCCGTGCTGCCGGTCACCTGTTTTAATCCCAGGGAAATTTCAGGGGCCAGGCTAAACTTCACTGCTGCGCCTTCATAACTCTGAACCAATGGTCGCTTGAAATCATTGGGAAGATTCAGAACAGGTATGTCTAATGAAAAGAGATCGAGCCAATACTGCTCCTGCTGCTTGATCAACGCCTGCTGTCTTTTGCTGTTTTGCCACTGGGAAAAATCCTTGTAGTGCAGTTTGAGAGGTTGGAGTTCTTCTCCTTTATAAAGGGCTTTAAATTCCTTTGCCAATATTTCCTGGGAAGTCCCATCCGTGATGATGTGATGCATATCGATGAGGAGAAGGATTTGATTATCCGGGATTTTGACATACCCTACCCTAAGCAGCGGCGGCTTTGATAAATCAAAGGGATGCACAAAGTTCTTTATAATTTGATCCAGGTGTAGGGGCAACTCTCCGTGGTTGCCCCTATCTTGATCTGAGGGCGGCCACAGAGAACCGCCCCTACGCTCTGCTTGATAATAAACAATCTCAAATTCCAACTCACCGGGATCATGGATCCTCTGCACCGGTTCTTCATCCTTCATGTGAAAAGAAGTCCTTAGACTTTCATGCCTTGAGATCAATTTTTTAAATGCACATTCCAGTCGAGGGATGGAAAGATCTTTTCCTGATGGCAGGATATACAGCATATTGTAAGCAGTATTTTCCAGGTCTAACTCCTGGAGGAAATACAACCTCTTTTGGGTAGAAGATAGTGGGTAATAATCTTTTTTGTCAACCGGTTGGACGGCGGTCCATTTTTCTTTTTCCATCTTGGTGATAACCACTGCAAGTTTTTGAACTGTAGGGCTTTTAAAGATTTTTTCTAACGAAAGTTTTACCTGGAGGAGCTTATGCAGTTTGGATATCATGGAAATGGCCTTTAACGAGTTCCCACCCAATTCAAAAAAGTTGGCATCAATACTGATCATATCCGTGTTTACTTCCAGCAATTGAGACCATATTTCCACCAATGTTTCCTCGATTTCATTCCCGGGAGGAATATAAACAGCACTGGTTCTCACCTCCGGGTCCGGGAGTGCCTTTCGATCCACTTTACCGCTGGGATTTAAAGGAATTCGCTTAATAGGTGTAAAAAAGGAGGGAATCATGTAATCGGGTAACTCTTTAGACAGGAACTCCCTTAACCCCAAAACCGGGGTTTCCTTTTTGAAAATCACATATGCACACAGGTATTTATCGCCGTCTTTATGCTGCCTGGCCACCACAACAGATTCATGTATATTTTCGTGGTTATTCAATTTACTTTCAATTTCTTCCAGTTCGATTCGGAATCCCCTGAGTTTTACCTGGTGGTCAATTCGCCCCAAAAATTCAATATTCCCATCTGGCAGCCACCTGGCCAGATCCCCGGTTCGGTACATCCTTTCTCCTTTTACAAAGGGGTTAGGGGTAAATTTCTCTCTTGTTAATCCTGGTTTGTTTAAATAGCCTCTTGCCACACCATGCCCTGATATACATAATTCACCGGGAACACCTGGGGGTTGCATGCCATCTTCCCGGTTCAGTATATAAACCAGGGTATTAGCAATCGGTTTACCAATATTTACCGTGTGCTCTCCGGCCAATTCCTTTACCGTTGACCATATTGTGGTCTCTGTGGGTCCATAGAGATTATATACTTGCCCTTCGGTTATATCGATTACTTTTCTTAACAGTGTTTCCGGGAATGCTTCGCCGCCCACCAACAGGTATTTCAATTTTTTCAGGCTCTTTACTGCCTCCTCATCCAGTATGAATAATTGCAGCCTCGACGGGGTTACCTGGAATATTGTTATTTTTTCTTTTTCCAATGTGGAAGCCGCTGCCCCGGCATCCAATTGCTCTTCCCTGCTTCCTATAAACACTTTTGAACCCCTGGTTAACGGTAGAAGTGTTTCTAATCCGAATATGTCAAAAGATATTGTTGTTAATGCCAATATGCTGTGTTCTTTTCCAAAAAGAATTTTACGGGTAATTCCTTCTATAAAATTTACTACAGGCCTGTTTTCTATGGCAACCCCTTTCGGTTTCCCGGTAGAACCCGAGGTATAAGTCACATATGCTAAATTTCCCGGTTTATAGAATCCCTTCAAATTCTCCATTTCACAGTTATCGCCATACAGGTTTTCTTCTTCCAGGTCCAATAATTCGCACAGGTCTTCAAATTGCTTCCCTATTGCCTTTTGAGTTAGTAACAGCTTCGCAGCGGAATCCTTGATAATGTATGTAATTCTCTTCCCGGGATGATCCGGGTCAATGGGTAGATAAGCCCCACCTACTTTCAATACGGCCAGGATTCCCACCATCATCTCCAGGGAACGCTCTAACATTATACCGATGACAATGTCAGGTCCTACACCCCTGGTGCGCAGTAAACGGGCCAATCGATTAGACCTTGTGTTTAATTCATGGTATGTCATATGCGCTCGTAAGCCTGCCCCAGGTTTCCCCAGGCCAATCACAGCCGTACAGCCCGGCGTTCTCTCCGCTTGTTCCTCGAATAATGCGTGTATTGTTTTATCTTCCGGATAATCCAGCTTTGTTTTATTAAACTCAACCAATATCCGCTTTTTTTCTTCTTCGCCCAGGATCTCCAGTTCCGATAGTTTTTTTTCATTATACTCAAACACACGGGATATTGTGTTTTTAAAATATTCAATAAACCGTTCGATGGTATCCTTTTTAAAAAGTGCAGTACAATATTCAAAAATGAAACCCAATCCCTCCCCTACTTCTTTCCCAATCAATGTTAAATCAAACTTCGCTGTGGTGATTTCATGGGAAGATGGAATTATCTTTAGATCGGCTATTTCCACCTCAGGTATTTCCCGGGTATAGATTTCAATATTCTGGAAAACAAACATGACATCGAACAGGGGATTTCTTCCCATATCCCGTTCTACCGGTGCCTTCTCCACCAGTTCTTCAAAGGAATACTCCTGGTTCTCAAAGGCCTGGAGGGTGCTTTCTTTCACCTCTGCCAGGAATCCTTTGAAGGTTTTGTCACCGGCGGGGCGGTTCCTGAGAGCCAGGGTGTTGACAAACATACCGATCATAGACTGCAATTCCTCATGGTTTCTCCCGGCAATGGGCGTGCCCACAATGATATCCTCCTGCCCGCTCAACCTGGCCAGCAGTAAATTAAAGAAGGCCAATAGGATCATATACAGGGTAACATTTTCCTGCTTCGCCAACTGTTTGAGCATTGCAGTCACGGCTTCGTCCAGGCCAAACTCGATGCTGCTGCCTTTAAATTGCTGCTGGACGGGCCGTTCAAAATCATAGGGAAGGATGAGTACGGGAATTTCATCGGCAAAACGCTCCAGCCAGAAAGCCTCTTGCTTTTGTAGGGATTCCCGTTTCTCTTCACTGCCCTGCCAGTGGGCAAAATCTCTGTATTGAATGAGCAGAGGCGGCAGGTGACGGCCCTCATAAAGCGCTGCAATCTCCTTTACCAGTATCAACATGGAGGTGCCATCCGTAATAATATGATGCATATCCACCATCAAGCAGTACTGCCGGTGAGATAACCGCATCAAACCCACCCGCAGAAGCGGGGCAGTAGATAAATCAAACGGACGCACAAAATCTTTGAAAATCAACGCCAAGCCCATCCTCTCCCTTTCCAACCTGTCCACATTTTCACCATTTTCACCATTTTCACTGTATTCGATATCAAACTCCACGCCATCATGCACCCGCTGCACAGGTCGATCTTCCACCAGGTGAAAAGAAGTCCTCAAACTTTCATGCCTCCTAATCAAAAGGTTAAAAACCCCTTCCAGCCGTTTTACCTCCACCCGGCCTTCCAATATCACCATCTGTGGAGAATTGTAAACCGTGGAGGCTTTCTCCAGGTGATGTAAAACATACAACCGCCGCTGGGCAGAGGAAAGGGAATAGTACTCCTTTATCTCCACCGGTTCGATAACCGAGTACTGCTCTTTACCGGACTTTTTTATAAATTCTGTTAATCCTTTGATGGTGGGCGTCTCAAATACTTCCAGCAGGGATATATTCACACCCAGTTCTTTATGAATCTTCGATACCAAGCTGACTGCCCGCAAAGAATTTCCACCCAGGTTGAAAAAACTAACATCTTCCTCGATCATCTCTTTTTCAATCTTAAGGATTTCAGACCACAGCCCGGTTAATTTCTCTTTCACTTCGTCCACGCCGGGAACCGCTGCCTCCTCCTTCTCGCTTATCACAGGCTCGGGCAGCCCTTTGCGATCAATTTTACCACTGGCTGTTAACGGCAGACGTTCTATTTTCATGAAATGGGAGGGAATCATGTAATCAGGAAGTTCCACGGCCAGGTGCTCCCTCAGATCGGCAATCTCAAACTCACGCCCTGATGAACCCAATGGCTGGCTGCCGCAAGCGACGATATAGGCACAAAGGTATTTATGTTCCTCATGCCCCCGCTCTACCACCACAGCGGTTTCCACCAACGCATGGCTCATAAGTTGACTCTCGATCTCTTCCACTTCGATGCGAAATCCCCTGACTTTGATCTGCTGATCAATCCGCCCCAGGAACTCAACCATCCCATCGGGCATCCATTTCACCACGTCACCGCTGCCGTACATTTGTTCTCCCGGCTCAAAGGGATTGGCTACAAATTTCTCTGCGGTTAATCCCGGCTTGTTCAAATACCCGCAAGCCAGACCATCACCGCTGATAAAAAGCTCCCCGGCAACTCCCACAGGCTGAAGCCGGCGCTCTTTACTTAAAACGTAAACCCGCGTGTTGTTGGAAGGACCACCAATGGGAACACGGCTGATGTCACGCTCAAAAGGTATCCTGTAATGCAGCGTGTCATCGGAACACTCGCTTTGACCATAAGCATTAAACAACCGGATATCAAACCCGTAACTGCGGTAAAATCGATTCACCAACAAGGGGGTTACTTTTTCCCCGGTAAGCACCAGACTCCGGAGCCCGGGAACAGGAACCAAAGGAATCCCGGATTCCACCAGGTCCAGGTACGCTTTCAACATGGAGGGCACCATTTCCACCGCGCTGATTTTATCCTTTGCCACCTCTGCAAAAAAGCCCAGGGGATCGATGAGCATGCTTTCCGGGTAGATCATTAATTTAGCCCCAATGAAAAAAGGGGCGGCAAACAGCCAAATGGAGGCAACAAAACCGATGTTCAGGTTATGACACAGGATATCCTGACCCTCCAACTCCAACTCCTTTATCTTGGTATAGGCATGATTGACTATACCGGAATGCTTCAATAATGTGCCTTTGGGTTTTCCCGTGGAACCGGAGGTGAATACGGCAAAGGCCGGGTCCAACGATGTATTGACAGGAACCGGGTTATTAACAGACTCGCCGGAAAGCACTGGCGATAACTCATCCAACAGGAGAATCTCCCTAGACATGGATAATCGTTTTCCTGATTTTAACGCGCCGGGAATAAAGGCAAGCCCTTTTATCTCTTTAAGGTCTTCTTCTCCCGGTAATCCACCACCGTTTCCCAGCATTTTCTCCACCAGCTCGGCAAAGGTAACCTCGCCTTCTCCCAATACCACCAGGTCGATATGATCATTATTCAGGACTTCGACATAGTTGCTGGTGGCATAAGGTCCACCGCTGATAAGGGGTACATTCACACCCCATTGCCGGATCACCGCCGCCGTCTTATGGAAAAAATCTTTGTAAAAGGTTAATGTGCGGATGCCGATAAGATCGGGGTTAAACCCCTCGATTAATTGCTTTAATTCCTTATAATCGCTAAAATCGAAACGGGATTTGGCAATTTTACCCCTGATGCGGGGACCAAAGGTTTTGTCCAGGTAGGTCAACAGGCTCATCAATCCCAGGGGGGGCTCTGCCAGGTCATAAAGAATGCTGTCGGCATCCGGGAAAAGCTGGGATAAATCCAGCAGTAAAATCCGTAGCGCATCCGCATCGGGTTCGATGCGGGGAAAGTGCGCCCTGATCTTTCGATTCATACCCGGTACCAGCATGTGGTCTTCATCAAGAAAATCAGCGATTTGTAATTCCTCTTCTTTGATGCCGGTAAAGGCCAGCAAATCTTCAAAACAACCAATGGTTACCGGCAAATAGCTGTTGTACTTCTGCACAATCTCATCTTTTGTCAATAGTTTGGCCTGGAAAGGCAGCAAATACCTCAATCGCTCTTTTGAAAGAAAGTAATTGTTTAAGAAATCGTTTTGATAGGTGGCGGTAAACTTCTTATCAAAGGGCAGGGTTTCCGGCAATTCGTGGTAAGCCAATCCTTCGGAAGCGATAATTTGCTCCCTGGTGATTCCATTTTCAAGTGCCAGTTTTTCCATATCGGTATTACGGTAGATTCGGAGTATATTGACGTAAGGGAAGTGGAGCCATTTGAGGCGTTTAATAAATTCCAGGGTTTGCAGGGCTTCTGCTTCGGTTTCCGTGGGGAACCCCACCATGGTTTGAAATTCCAGGATAATGTTCGGGTATTTTTTACAGATATATTCGGCGTTTTTACTGAATTTATCCAGGTTTAAATTTTTCCCGATTAACTTTTGCAAGCGCGGCGAGGCAGTTTCCAGCGCCAGCCCGGTTAATACGGTCCCGGCTTCCACCATCAGGTCGATGTACCCCGGCGTTAATATGTCTCCCCGGAAACCGCTGGGGAAAAAAAGCTGCACCTGTAACCCGTTGTCGATGATTAATCGATAAAAGCGTTGGCTGTTCTTTATGTTCAAATTAAAGACATCATCCACAAAAGAAAACCTGCGAACCCCCATCCTGTAATAGAGCTGTATCTCTTCGAATATATGCTCTGCCGAGCGGTAAATATGACTCTTGGGCCAGATTTTATGACAATAGGCACAATTAAACGGGCAGCCCCGGGTGGCTTGCATGGTAATATAGGTGTTTTTTACCATGGGATCGCCGATGGAGGGATTGTACTTCTCGTAATCGATCGATGAGCGGTCAGGAATGGGTAAACGGTCCAGGTCGGTGATTTGAGCCCGGATACCCGTCACATAGGGAAGCACCGGCTTACTCCCGGTACGTTGATGCAGAAGCCGGGTAAAGGCATGGGTCTTAAAGGTCTGGTTCTCGGTAATCAAGAGGGAGACCCGGCTGTCCTCCAGCATATAAGAGATTCGTTTGCCAGGGGTGCGGGGATCGATGAATAAACAGACCCCACCGGCTTTTAATACGGCCAACATCGCAATGGCCGTATCAAGGGTCCGCGACAGGAGAATGCCCACAATTTCCCCGGGGCCAATCCCTTTTTTTCGTAAAACACCGGCCAGTCGATTCGCCCCCTGGTTCAACTCCCTGTAGGAGAGAAACACCACATCCTTTTTCTGACGCTCCAGGGCAGCCGCGGCAATCTTATCCGGGGTCCTTTCCACCTGGTTTTCCACTAATTCATAAAGACTCTTTTCCTTCGGGTACTCTATCGCGGTACGGTTAAATTCATACAATAATTGCTCTTTTTCTTCCCCTGTCACCATTTCCAGGCAATCCAGCGGCACATCCAGGTGGGTTACCGCCTCATCCAGCAGGTGCGAATAATGCCCGGCAATTCGCTCCGCTGTGGAGGCTTCATACAACAGCGGGTTGTATTCCAGCCGGCCATCGATACCCGGATCGTTCCGGCAAAACGTAAACCGTATGTTTGTTTTTATGTGCCGGATATAATTCTTGTCATGGATATTCTCCAGTAAAATGACTACATCGAAAAGCGGGAACTCCTCCCCGGAATGCTGCAAATTCAAATCCTCCACCAACATCTCAACAGGATAACGGTAATGCTCCGTGGCACCGATAATCGTATCTTTTACCTGCACAAGCAGTTGCTTAAAAGTCATCCCGGGTTTGACCCGGTTCTTCAATACCAACACGGTATTCAAAAACTTTCGCTCGACTTCCTGCCTGTATATGGGGGCACCTACAATAATATCCCTGCTTTCCGTGTATTTATAGAGCAGCACCACCAGGGCTGCCGTCAAAATAATATTCAGCGTCGGGTCGCTGCGATTACTCAACCTCATGAGCTTTGAAAAAAGTTCATCCCTATAACAGGTGACAATTGCTGCCATAGTTTTTCCCGCACCCCCTGTTTCTTTATCTTTGATTTTGAAATCATAGGGGAAATGGACTCTTTCCAGTTCACCGGACAAGGTGTTCAGCCAGTATTCCCTCTCTCTTAAATTTTCACCGGCAGCAATCGCCAGCTCATCCGCATAATCCGTTCTAAACATCTTCACACCTCGCTTAATCGCGTCATAATTTGATGAAAATTATCTTTAAACATTCAGAATCCAAAATCGATTTGAGGATTGTCGATTTTTTTATTATAAAAATCGTGGGATATTTTTATATCTTTTAATCTGATACCCCTGTGGATGTTGTCACATACGGATGTCACGATTTCTTTAAAGTATTTGACGAATCGTTCCACGGTTTTGCCGAGAAAGAGTTTCATATTGTATTCCAGGGTAAAAATCAACTGGTGTTTGCCTTCAGCGGCGATCAAGAGAAGATCAAACTTCGATGTCCTGGCGTGCTTGATGGGAACCGTTCTGATGTAACGGTCCCCACCTTCCACCGCCGCTGTGTCTAACAATTCGGCATTGAAATTCTGGAGTGCAAACATGACATCGAATAAAGGATTCCGATTGGGAACCCGGTTTACAGCCAATTTATCAACCAGGGTTTCCAGGGGATAATCCTGGTTCTCAAAAGCTTTCAAAGTCCTCTCTTTAACTTCATGCAAAAACTCTTTAAAGGTATTTTCTCCCCTGGGGAAGTTCCGCAGGGCCAGTGTATTGACAAAAAAACCGATGACCTTCTGCAGGTCCTCGTGCCTTCGACTGGAAACCGCAGTGCCCACAATGATATCCTCATTGCGGCTCAATTTACTGAGAAACAGGTAGTAAATGCTCAACAGGGCCATAAACATGGTTACCCCTTCGCTTAACGCCATTTCTCTAAGTATTTCGGTCTCTCTTTTATCGAGCAGGAAACCCAGGCTGCTGCCTTCAAAATAGAGCCTGGACGGTCTGGGGAAATTAAGGGGTAAATTCAACAAAGGAATTTCTCCCGGGAATTCATCCAGCCAGAACTTTTCCTGTTTTTCAATTCTCCCGGGGGCCAGCCACATGTTTTGCCACTCTGTAAAGTCTTTGTATTGAATACGAAGGGGCGGCAATTCTTCACCGCGGTACAACTCCTTCAGTTCCTGCTTCAATATCTCCTGGGACGTACCGTCCGTGATGATGTGATGAATGTCGATAATAAGTATTTTTTCCCCACCCTTTGCTGCAATAATGCCGACCCTGAAAAGAGGGGCCCTGGAAAGATCAAAGGGCCTGATAAAATCGTTCAACAACTCTTCCAGGTTTTCTTCCTCCTCCCCCGAACCCGTGCCAGCGGATTTTTTCTCAATATGTTCGATGGCAAAGGGAACTACATCGTGGATCACCTGGACAGGCTCGCCATCCACTAACCGAAATGAAGTACATAAACTTTCATGTCTTTCAATCAATCGTTTTATGGCTGCTTCAAATCGCTTTACATCCATGTCGGGTTCCCAGGTACTTGCAAAGGGAATATGATAGCTGATATTATCTTTTACTTTTTGCTGCTGGATGTATAACCGTTTTTGACCCGGGGACAGCGGGTAATAAGCTTTCTTTTCAGCACCTTCGATATGTTCGAATTTCTCTCCCAATGCCCGCTCGATGTATCTTGCAATCTCCCGTATGAAGGGTTTGTTGAAAAATTCCTCCAACGGCAGTTTAACTTCCAGCTCCCGGTGAATCTTTAATACCACCACCGTTGCCTTCAACGAATGACCACCCAGCTCGAAGAAGTTTGAATCAATGCCGATTATTTCCCGGTTGACACCCAATACCTCAGCCCATATGGCAGCCACTTTTTTCTCGATGCTGCCCCGGGGCAGGATATAATCACCCCTCCCTTTTACCACAGGAGAAGGCAAAGCACTGCCATCCACCTTACCATTGCGCGTCAGGGGTATCACATCTATCTCAATAAAATAGG
>WVZO01000425.1:12778-13328 GCA_011772425.1 Candidatus Aminicenantota bacterium | reverse complement strand
CTATATGACTAAAATTATTTTTTGCCTGTCCCTTTCCCTTTTTAGTTCCGGCCTGGCTGGCTTGTGACCTCTGTGGCTAAGATGGGCGAAATTTTATTTTTTTTTATGGCATAATCTGATTCTTTATGTTATAATTATGGTGCATCATTTGACGATGTAAAAAAGTGTAGGCAGTTTACCGCTTAACTGGAGGAGGTAAATGTGGTGGGCGGTAATAAGACAGGGAAAATACAATTATTTCATTTGAGTATCAAAAACCGGAAGCACCTTTCCGTGGGAACGCTCCGCTTACGGCTTAGGGAAGGGTCCAATAAAGGAAGTTTCGTGAACTCCTGGGGAGAATGAATGCAATGAATATTTTAATGGTGCCAATACACCTGGATGCCTTGTTCTTAACCAATGATCGATTGGTAACCGAAGCCAGGGCGGATTTTAGCCGCTTACCTTATTTTAACGGCACCCGGGACATTAACCCGGATATTAACAATATTTCGGAATCGGTCCTGTCCTGTGTTTTTGGAGATCAAAATCTTACGTTAAAAAAGGGCAT
>WVZO01000425.1:0-12720 GCA_011772425.1 Candidatus Aminicenantota bacterium | reverse complement strand
GTGGGTGGTAGAAAGCGATTACCTGCACCCGGAAGGACAGGAAAATACCTACGGTGGTATTGTCTATCCCTTTGATTTAAGTCAATCTACCGGCATGAAAGGCGAACTCAATCAGCCTTTTCGCTATCTTGGCCGGAAGCGGATTTACAATAACAAATGGAGCGAAGACGGCAGTGCTGCGCGTCTCGATAAATTAACCGCAGTGGGTTATGGAGAACCAACTTTTGCCGCATTTTATCCCAATTGTCACAGTGTTTTCGGTTGTTATGACCCGGTTTTGAATCAAAACCTTGATGTGAATCAAGGGTTTCTATTTACCGGTTTGCAATACCAGGTAATCGGCTGGTACGCCGATAAAGATCAAGACCCCTTTCATCAGTTCATGCAACGCCTTACGCTAACAAATGCCGATGACATTGCAAATGCCGTCAAAGAGGAGTTTATGTGGCAGACCACAGTGGACCCGAACAACCCGCCGGATGGTATGGTTTGTTATGCCTGCCTCAACTTTCAGCCCAATACAAACCTGGAAAATCAAGAAAAAAACCAGGAGGTCAAGGTTGCCCTGGGCAATACCGGAACCGAAGCCTTATCCGCATTTTTAGCCAATGAACTGGACGAAAGCAACAAAAAGACCCTGGAAGAGCAGTTGGAGGCCTTGCAATTGCTCAAAAAGGTGGGGAACAGGAAACTGGATATCGGCCCTAAATTTAACGAAGCCTTTCATGAAAAGGGCTTTACCGCTGTACCGGGTGGAACCTTGTGGACCATACGTCCCGAAACCGCAAAGGGAACACAACAAGGCGATCAAAACCAGGTTACCCTGCCGTCGGAATTGGCCCACGATCTGAACACGCTGAATGTCGCCCAGGGGAAGTATGACCGGGCCCTGGCGGAAATCCAATCGCTGCGCCACTTGCTATTCTTAGATTGGTATAAATATATGATGTGTGCTTATCCTCCGGATGATTCCAGGGACAATTACCCGGATGTAGACCGGGTAAAATCTTATATCGAAAGCATTTATATCAAAAGCAATGGTAAAACCTCTTTAAGGGATAACGCAGCCCAGGCCGGACAGTTGCAATTGACCAGGGACCCGGCCACCGGCGCTATTTCAGGTGCCGGTTCGTCGAGTCCCGGTACTTTAGCGGCGGCTGCGGCCGATGCTGTAAACGGTTTACTGCAAAAGATCGATTCCTTCAATAAGAGTACCATTAATAAAACGGTATTCATAAAAAAACTGGATAAAAAAACGAATAGCCTCACAGACATTACACTGTCTGACACTACGCAGTGGGTTGAAAACCAACCCTTCAGCACGCAGTGTGTCCAATTTAACGGCATTGATGCCTATATTCAAATCCCCGGGCAAACAGCCGTTAAAGGAATTTCCATATGGGTCAATATTGCCGCTGCACAACCCCAAACCGCTGCCTGCTTGTTCGCAGTCGCCGGGCTGGATAACAGCACCATCGGCAGTCTGGGGCCTGGGGATACCTGGGAAGAGATTTATATCGACGGCAAAAAACAAGATACCTTTAATTGGCAGACTGTTCCCAAAGGGCGATGGATTCACGTTTATGTGGCAGCCAAAGAGACCTTTGACGGAAACATCTATTTGATGAGCAAAGATGGCAATAAGGAATTTTTAAGCGGAAAAATAGCCAGTGTTAGGTTATTTAACGATGCATTGTCGGAATATGAAATTTTTATCGATATGAATGTCCTGGGACACAAGCAATACCAACTCATGCAAACATCGGCGCCAAGATTCTGGCAGCCCAACGAACCCGTGGTCTTACTGGAAGGAGACGCGGTCAAACCCAGTGAACGCCACGGTTTTGACGGCCTGCTTGAATGTCAAATCATGTCAATAGACCATGATTCGATTACCAAAGATGATTTACAGCGTATTTTGAATAACATAGATAAAATGAAACTCACCGGCAATAAAGAAAAAATCGGTTTCAGTACCTGGAAAAACCAGCCCTGGCACCCCTTTATGTTGGAGTGGTTGGTGGAAGTTTTGCCGGTGGTAAATCGGAGTAATTTAGACCCGAGGTACTGGTCTTATCATCCGTGTTTTATTCGCACGAATTTTTCCTTCGATGAGAATCAACCGGATTTATCTGCCAAATGGACTTGTGTTATAAAAGCGCCCGCGATTTACAGGGGCTCCACTATATTGACCCCCCATGCTAAGATTAAGCTGATTGACGCCATCGAGAATTATTTAAAAAAACTGAAAACGAGCGATTGCTATCAATTTGTCGAAGATGAAACAAAAAGCAAAGAAGAAAAAAGGGCTAAAAAATTGGCTTATGATAAAGAGTTCGCTAAATGGTTCCAGGAGAAACCGGCTTTACAGCAGTCAAACGCCGGCGACTTTAAAGAGTGGTATCGAGATAAACCAGTGAAAGATGAGGATACGAAATTTTCTTCATTAACTGACGAAGAACAAACAACCGATGCGGTTTATACTGCCATACGAGCCTATGAGATACTAAAAGACAAAAACATTCTTTCCCAATCCCTGGGCGGGTTTAATGCCGGTCTATTAATGCAAAAACAGACCATGCAGTTGCCCATTGCCGATCCTTTGGGTTTTCCCGAATATCAAGACTTTACAAAGACGGTAAAAGAACTGGTGCAAAAGGAGTCCAAAACAGCGCCCCTGTTCTCGAATTATTTTATGCCCATTCGCTCAGGGCTCATGAACATCCTGGGATTGAGGATCATCGATACCTTTGGACAGTCTAAACTTGTCCTGCACCTAAATCTGGACCTAAAAACCTTTATTAAACCGACAAAATTGCTGCCCCCGGTAAATTATGCCTTAAAAACCCTGAGAAGCTTCGTACTTTTACCGCCGCGTATCGTCCAGCCGGCCCGCTTAAATTTTCGTTGGTTATCTGCCGATTACGGGGACCGGGAAATGAACGCCCACCCTGCTTCCAGTCCGATTTGCGGCTGGCTGCTGCCCAATAACCTGGATAACAGTATCATGGTATACGATCAAGCCGGGAATTTATTGGGCCTGATCGATCAAGAAGCCAATTGGGAACCTGCCCCGGGCAGCGATGTGAAGATGGCAATAGAAAATATTTCCAATCCTTATTTGCGAAAGGTCATCCAAAGGCTGGCCGTATCTGCGCTCGATGATGATGCCGATAAGAAGGATAAGAAGCAAAAATTCTTAAATAGTTTTATTTCGGTCCTGGATAACGCCCTGGAAAACATCGACCCGGAAAGTTTTAGCCATCACCAGGAAACAGCTTTACTCATGGGTCGGCCCATCGCCGTGGTGCGGGTCTCTTTAAATTTAGAATTGCAGGGAAAACCGGCTGTTAACCATGGTTGGAACCACTTTCGCCAGGATATGGTCCGGGGGGATCATGATACCGATGGTTTTGACCAGGTCAAATTTCCCATTCGCATCGGGGAACGGGGGCAGTTGAATGACGGTGTGGTGGGTTATTGGAAAGAGGATGAGGATAGCGGTTTAGGATCTTACTTTTATACCACCGTCCCAAAGGGGATAGTGACTAATGAAAACATCAAATTCTATGAAGACGCGCCCCGGTATTTATGTCAAAGTATATCGGATGAATCGCAAACATTAACCTTACTCATTGATCCGCGGGGGAAAGTTCATGCCACCTGCGGCGTATTGCCTGTCAAGGTGATCGATATCCCGCCGGATCAATATACCTATGCCTTGCAAGCCATCGATATCACCTTTTTATCCACGCCTATTTTAACGCCGCGGGATAAGATAGCCATACCTTTGCCCGATGAACCGGGGTATGCCTGGTCCTGGCTTTATAGGGACCGGTTTCATTGGCAGGAGGTTTCTACTATCGGGATTGTGAAGAAAGATTTTTTTACCAGGACCTTTGAAGGGGGGGCCGGAATCTGGGAAGAATTAAAGGAAACGGGTTGGATTGAAGAGATCGACGCGAACCGGGCCAGGGTTGTACCTAAGGACCAACGTACGGAACAACAATTGAGCGGCGGCTTTGCCGGGAAGGAAGACGCTATTCAAAGGATTTTAGACCGGGGGCATATTGTGCCGGTGGATGTAAAGGCAGCTTTTGCCGATGGCTCTGAAGTCAGGGAGGGTTGGTTGAAGCTGGCCCACGTCCCGGGAGAAGAGAAATAAAATGACGGTTTTATTAACAAAAGTTTTTTGGGGGTCCAGGGAAAAAAAGAGAGAAGTTGAGAAGTTGAGAAGATAAGAAGGTGAGAAAGTGAGTAAGTTGAAGGCTTCCAAACCCAATTTGGATCGACTTTCTGCGAATGAAAGTCACCTTCAACATTCAGAGGCGTACACTAACAGTATTGATTCATTTAAAGAAGCCTTCGAGATGGCCCGAAGGGCCTTAATAGGGCACCCGTGCCACGGGTCCCCTGGTCGCCGAAGGCAAAAAAAGAAAAAGGAGTTTTAACATGAATGATATTGAAAAAGCATTCAGAGAGAGTTATCCCATTGATTTTGATCTTTATGATAAAGATCAGCAGAATGTGCTATATATCGAGGATAGACCCGCGGAGCAGCAGGTGAAGCTGGAAATCACCAATGCTTCGACCGAAACCATTCAATTGAAGGATTTATCGGGCAGCACGGTGGATTCCAACACTTACCATTTTGCCCTGCGTTTCCGTCCCGGTACGCTTTCGGATGCCTGCCTGGACAAAATCAAATTGAGCAATAATAGTGCGGTGAACTGGACCATGAGCATAAGCGACCCGGAAAAAGATAAGAACGGCATGGTCCCTCTATATTTCCTGGCTAAAAAGCAGTTGGACCTTAAACCGCAAAAAAATATAAGTATTGGCTTGCTCAATGTCAGCCCGGACGGGGCACAGGGGGCGCGGGGCACGCAGGTGGAATTGTTGTATAACAACATGCATTATAAAATCTCCCCGTTGATCCCCCTAAAATCCACCCGGCTCAATCATTTGAGTATTATCAATCATCGGGGTAAGACCCATATCCCGCTGCATGTCGGTTTTGTCGGGTCCAACACTGTTTTGAATGACGGTACTTCAGACAATACGCTGAAGCTGAGGATAACCAATCTAATGCCTGATCACTGCCTAACTTTTAAATATGATGCGGGTGAGGACAAGGCCTCGAAATTTATTTTTTCGTTCGATATCGGGAAATCCTCTGATGAATGGGCGTTGGGTTCGGAGACACAAGTAAATGCTATTGAAATTGAAATGAAACAGCCACCGCCACCGATACCGCACTTGGGCTGGAAGATAGAAAAGTCTGGACAGGGGAAATCCCCGGAATGGATNNCGGAATGGATTTTACAACCGGATAGTGCAAATCAAATATTACTAGGGCAAGGTTATCTTGATTTGACATTATCCAATATTATCACAGACTTTCCAACCGGTCAAACGCACCTTTACCTCCGGTATGAAAATATCCCCGGTTACTGGGATGGGCAATTTGTTTGTGTGATCGAGAAACAACCCTTAGTCTACCGGTGCGATAATGTGGGTATTGGAACCGACAATCCCGGTGCAAAACTAACGGTCAGCGGCGGTTCTTATTTTGAGGGCGGGAGAAATTATTTTATGGATGAGGAAAAAGCGGGTAGAGTCAGGGTTGGCGCTGCATGGAATATACCGGGTTTTTATTCGGAAGACAATCAAGATATCGTACTGGGTGTATCCCCTGAAAATAAGGCATATATCGGATGCAGCGGGCAATTTATGACGGTATCGGGAAATGGCAATGTGGGCATCGGAACCAAAGACCCGAAAGGCAAACTGGATGTAAACGGCACGTTGAAAATGAATGGTCAATCACCTATTATTTTTGTGAAATATAGGAATATAGGAAACGATCACGAAATAAATACAAAATATAGTGCCGATGAGTATACGGCGGCTGTGGTTGGTTTTCAATTATTAGATGGAACTATTAATGCATTAACAAAAGGGGAAATCATGCGGGTTTACATGGATATTAAAGGTGGCACCTGGCATATCAAACCGTATTTTTCTACTTCTATGAGTACACCAACATGGACTGTCGATGTCATGTTTGTACGCAAAGAGTTGTGTGAACGGCATTGTTACGAACTCAACAACACCGGCGAACTCATTGAGTGCAAGGAATAGCAAGAAGAGGTAAAGGAGTTAAAAAATGGCAATAAAAACAAGTGAGCTCAAACCGGCAACCGGGAAAGAGTGGAATTGTGTGGGACTCCTGGGCCAATTGCGCCTGAGAAAAGGCCAACCTACGGCACCTACATGGGTTAAGATGAAGGATTTATCGGAAAACGTCGAACTGTGGTTGGTGAAATAATGATACGGTTATCATTTTACACATCGGCAAAACGTCACTGTTTAGGTGGCTGGAACAACCGGGAACAAAACAAGGAAAATGAGTTTTATGTGATGCTAATATTTCGGAGTTATTATGCCAAATATAAAAGTAGTCTATTGGAACGTTGAAAATTTCGGTGACGATAACGGACGGAGAGGCAACTATGTACCGCTTTGTAATTTCATTGCACATGTAGTCAGGAATGTTGATGCAGATATCCTTTGTTTGATGGAGTTGAGGCATTCTGGAATCGGTCTTCCATTAACGCAATTGCAAATGTCATTGTTAAACGCATATTGGGGGAACGGATTTCCAACCTGCGATTGGTATTGCGATTGGGTTCCTGGTGCTCTTGTTTTTGATGGATTTGCAGGATTGCCTTTTAATCCGAATAATGTAGACTTTACAAATCAAGCTCGCAATGAGGGTTATGCTGTTTTTTGGAAACAGAATATTGCTAAATTTATTATGCAAAGAGCGGATCCCATAGATCAAGATGCAGCGATCCCGCCTGAATTACAGGGTGGTCACGGTTGGGTTCAAAATACCCAATCAGGTGGTGTACGGGGCAGAGTAGCGGCACCAATAAATATAAATGTCTTAGGTGGTGATATTACTGTGCCAGCCGGTGCTAATTATACTGTACCTGCTGGTACAGTTGGATTTGCACCTGGAGGATATAATCAAGGTCAACAGATACCAGCAGGGACGCAAATAGGAAACGCCGGTATAACATTAAACCCTTTAATAAATGGAGTAAATCCCATTGTTGTCCCCGGTGGTTATGTATTGACCAATAATTTAACACTACCTCCTCATGATACTGTGCTTGTTCCACAGCATATTTTAAGTTTAGTTCTGACAGGCAGACAAATAGTTAATAATAATCCTGTTAATTACAATCCAGGGCCGGGGGGGGCAAACAACTGGCAACTGCTTAGTTTTCCTTCCACTGCGGGAGCATTGCTTTGGAATGGCAGCAGAAGACCTGCCTATTGTACCATTAGGGTAAATATTCCTAATGCTCAAGTTGAGGACCAGATTATCCCTATTACTATATACCATACACCTGTGGCTGGGCTTGCGCCTGTTCGTGGGATGCTATACTGTGCACTTTCCCGGTCATTATATGAAGCATATGACCATGTTGCTGATGCATATATACATAATACAAGAGCAATCGTTGGCGGTGATTTTAACGCGAGACTTGACCCGAATGAAGACCACTATACTATTTACACAGCCGATTTTAATAATGGAGGTGCCGGATGTAATAATGCAGGGATACAGAATATAAGAGTGAATGCCCCGGCACCGGGCGCTGTTCCGGAATTCCCTCCTCATGGTGGTGGTCCACTTACGAATGCGGATAACCCGTTAAATAAATCCACCGTACAACTAAGACACCCATTTGTTGGAGCCGGTGCCCCTGTCTTATCAGAAGATACTTACCATTATCGCAGATCGTCAATTGACAATATCTTTTACCGGGGATTTAATCCAGGTCTCTTAAATCAAGCACCACACCATGCTTTTGGTGATATCTATGATTTGCTGCAAGCAGTTACAGGTGGTCCTCCACCGGTTGGTGTACTAAATTTTCATATACTTTTCCAAATCATCCAGTTATTTCAAAATGTCCGAATTTTTAATCCGCAGGTCGGCGGAGGGCCCATGGCACCTCTAGAAATCCCTAATGTATTAAGCCCTCTTCAATTATTGATAGATATCATGGCAGGAAATTTTGCGGCTCCCGGACTTGATGCTCCAGCACTTCCGGGAGGTGCGGCCTATTCCGGCCCTCAGCCAATACCGGCGAATTTAACCCCCGCCCGCCGTGCGGCAGAGTTTATCAGGCTATTTCTCAGTGACCATTTGCCCGTTATCTTTGAAATGAATTTGTAGAGTGAGATAACAATGACTATTGAAGACATCAAAAACATTATGGAACAAAATTGTAGTTTTAAAGACAGCTTTAGTGGGTTACAGGCTACTCCGCACCTTCCCATCAACCAGGTTACCATCAATAACTGTAAATTCACCAATATAAATACCGATGAGAACTCTGCCGATTTTAGCGCCGATTTACAGGCAGCAGGACCTCTGCAAACTATAGCCTGGATGGTGCCGGGAGAATTAAAGTTAACCGGCACCATTCAACTGGAAACGATTGATGGAAAACAATTTCCCATCATGACCCTCCAGGCAAATGTCCTGGAAACTTTATCGTTTGGGATTTTTGAACTTAAGCTGGTTGTGAGGCTGCGATCAGGGGTTCATTCAATTCCCAACAGCGATCCATCTTGTCTATTTTGGAGCCAGGTGGAATTAGTAACCGAGTTTGTTACTTCAAAATTGACGCTGCCTGTGGTGCTGCCTCTGTATGGAGAAGGACAATATCTATTATCGTTTTACCTGGATTTGACTAAGCAAAAGCCTCCTATAAGTGGTCTAAATGATCTTTCCGGCTTCACCGATAACAATGACCCCGCTAACTTACTTAACCCGGAAATCTCCCTGGATAATGCAGCGTTTTCCCTGGATAGTCTAAGTGCTGTGTTGAATCCTAACACCAGGCAACTGGTCAACCTGCAAATCGGTGTGAGTTTTGAGATTGATTGGACAATTATTCCCGGTGTAATTGAATTGGAGAAAATTGGCGCCGTTTTTACGATAAACAATCCAGCCAGCCCCAAATTAGAAAATATAAGCACCTATCTTTTTGCTCAATTAAAGGTAGGGCCTGTATACCTGGAAACATCCATATTATTACCTGATAGGATATTAGAGGCACATTTGGCTTACGGAAGTGAGATTAACATCAATGATGTAATCAACACTTTTGCCAGGGGCGTCAGTTTACCCGGTAACGACCCACTCAGCATTTATCAACTCGAAGTCTATGCCCGGGTCAAGCAAGGACAGGAAACATACTCGCTGGAAGCGGCCGCTTCCGGTACTTTAACCATTATAGAGGGGTTGTCTTTAAATAATATTAGTTTCTTTATTTCATATGAGAATAAAGCACTTTCGGACGTTAGACTCGGCGGTACGCTTACGTTAACTCAAAGTAATGTTGAATTATTTTTGCAAGCCGAATATCAATATGACAACGGCTGGCAATTTATTGGCAGTACCGGAACAGATCAACAAATCCCTATCGGCAGCCTTATCACCGATATCGTGGAAAAATTCGAGGTTGACCAAACACTGCCTGCACCCCTGACCGGACTGACCATCGAAAACCTCTACGTCTCCTTCAACACTAAAAGTAAAGACTTCACCTTTTCCGGACGGGCAGATTTCCCTATTAACGGAACTAATTTTGATATCAAAATCAATATTGCCATTACCCATTTGCAGGAAGGCGGTTTTGAAAAACGCTTCGGCGGACATTTAACCATTGGTACTACAATCCCGCTTCAATTTGACCTGGTTTTCGATAAAAACCCTGAAAAAAGCCTGATGCTGGCCGGGTACCACGACGCAGCCGGTCACAACATCAGCTTAAAGGATTTGCTCCAATCGTTAATGGGTGATGTAAAAATACCGGATGTATTGACCTTCTCATTAAACGATGCCTTACTGGTTTATGACAAAGAAAGCACGGCAACCACATCAAAGCAGCTTTTCGTTGCCCACATCGGCAGCGGTATCGATCTTTCTAACTTACCGTTGATTGGCAAGCTCTTCCCGCCCAACCAAACCATAAACCTGGCGTATCAAATCCTGGTAACTTCAACTGATTTTTCAAAAGAAATTATCGCTGCCGTCAATACCCTCATGCCCGAAGGAATCAGCACCCTTGCCAATGATAAAGATATTAGCGAACGGTTGAGTCTGGCCACTTCCATCCAATTGGGCAGCGAAACCATTCAATTGGATTTACCGGTTGTGGTCAATCAAGACCCTACCGCAGAAAACCCCGATCCCGTGAAATCAACGGCAGACTCAGTAGAACCCAAATGGTTTAATTTGAAAAAAACCTTTGGACCGGTGCACTTCAACCGCATCGGGGTTACATACAAAGAAAGCAAACTTAAATTTTTGCTGGATGCCTCCCTGGCGGCAGGCGGTTTAACCATCTCCCTGGACGGTTTATCCGTGTCTTCGCCCTTAACCCGGTTTGAACCGCAATTTGATTTAAAGGGCCTGGGCATCGATTACACAAACGATGCCCTGGAAATCGGCGGTGCCTTTTTAAGACAGCATATCGTGGATGGCAACAGGGAATACGACGAATATGACGGTTTAGCCATAATCAAGCTTGAAAAATTCACCATCGGGGCCATCGGTTCCTATGCCTATGTAGACAACCATCCCTCGTTATTTATTTATGCTTCGATAAATGAACCCATAGGCGGTCCCGCCTTCTTTTTCGTCACCGGGCTGAGTGCCGGGTTCGGTTATAACCGTTCGCTGCGGATACCCTCGATTGACAACGTGGCCTCTTTCCCCTTAGTTGCGGATGCGATGAAGGGTGAAACACCGCCCACAAATGCAGGCAAAGACTTTTTAGCAGCGAAACTGGCGGCACTGCGCGATTATATCCCCCCTACACCGGGTGAAATGTTCCTGGCTGTAGGCGTTAAATTTACCTCTTTCAAATTGATCGAATCCTTTGCCTTATTAACCCTATCCTTTGGTAACCGCTTTGAAATAGACCTATTGGGAATATCCACCCTGATAGTACCGCCGCAGCAAGCAAAGACGCCCCTGGCGGAAATTCAAATGGCGTTTAAAGCAACCTATGTGCCGGACGAAGGCTTTTTAGGTGTGAATGCGCAGTTGACGCCCCATTCCTATATCCTGTCTAAAGACTGCCGGTTAACCGGGGGATTTGCTTTTTACAGTTGGTTTTCCGGTGAACATAAAGGCGATTTTGTCACTACCCTGGGGGGCTATCACCCGGAATTTAACGTACCGTCTCATTACCCCGTGGTGCCCCGCTTAGGTTTTAACTGGATAGTGAATGATCATTTCCATATAAAAGGAGATGCGTATTTTGCCTTATGTCCCCATGCCTTAATGGCCGGGGGTCATCTTGAAGCGGTATATGAATCAGGATCGTTTAAAGCATGGTTTAAAGAAGGGGCCGACTTTTTAGTGGCCTGGAAACCCTATCATTATGATGCGAATATTTATGCCGATATTGGCGCATCCTTAACCTATCACTTTTTCGGCACCCATCATATCACCATACAAGTGGGCGCAAATGTCCATATCTGGGGCCCGGAATTCGGCGGCGATGCAACAGTGAAAATATGGATATTAACCTTTCATATCACCTTCGGCGATCAATCCTCACAACAACCGGGTCCCATCGATTGGAATACCTTTAGAAATTCTTTTTTGCCGGGGGATACTACAAAAATCTGCTCCGTGGTCGCGGCCGGGGGGCTGGTCACTCAAGGCTCCGACAGCAATGACCTGGGCGTGGTGAATCCCAAAGAGTTGATATTGAGAACCGATTCGGTGATACCAACGAAAAGGGCATCAGTCCCCCTGGAAGCTGATAAGGTCAATACCAATTTCGGCATTGGGTCCATGGAAATTTCCGCAAACGACCTAAAAAGTACACAAACCATAACCATACAAAGAAAAGAAAATAATACCTGGAAGACTTTGAAAACGGATTTTTCATACAAACCGATTTTGAAAAAAGTCCCGGCCGGATTATGGGGCACCCAATTGAATCCGCCCTTGAATGGCGCCAGGTTCATTGACAATGCCTTAACCGGGTTTGAAATAACCCCGGCCAAATCACCTTGCCCTGGTCAGACCAAACCGGTAAACCGGGACTATTTTAAATATGAAACCCACGCCGTTAAGAATTCTTTCGGCTGGGAAGAGCGGAAACCCTTTAATCCGTCGAAACCCAGTGATGACGATCCCAGAGCTAAAATTAACCGGACCATTATGGAAACGGCAACGTCCACGAAACGCAGTAACCTATTACAAGCCCTGGGCGTGGATTGGCCCATCGATCTAAATGATAGGGCGGCCGATGATTTTCTTTTCGTCCCGCAAATCCAGGAGGTTGCCGCATGAGCGTGAATAATGAAAAGCCTACAAAAATCGAATTTATCCAGTATCATCAACCGGCCTTAAAAGATGGTGAATATCAAATCGCGGTTTCGCAGACCATCGCTGTCAATGGCAGAATTCCTAAAGATACAGAATTTGGGCCCCCCGTTAAAACGTTCTTTGTGGCAGGTCAGCGCTTTCACCTGGACCCGCAAGACATTCACGCTGTATTTCCACCGGATCATAGTCTGGGCGATCATTCCAATGTCCTGCCCCATATCGTATTGAACCGCAGCACCCTGCCCTGGGAGCGTATGGCCATCCCAGGCGATAAGAAGACT
>WVZO01000340.1 GCA_011772425.1 Candidatus Aminicenantota bacterium | reverse complement strand
CATCAATGCCACGCCAAAATCCAGCAGCTTGACAACTGTTGACGATTCATTTTTATTGTTATCCATCAGCATGATATTGGCGGGCTTTAAATCACGATGCACGATATTTTTACTGTGAATTAAAGTAAGCGCATCGGTAACCTGCATCATGACAGCGAAACATTCCTTTAAATCGATTCTCCCCACTTCTTTTATTTTCTGCGCCAGGGTTTTTCCCCGGAGGTATTCCATGGCAATATAAAGTTTTCCCTTATATTCGCCTCTTTCATAGACGTTAACGATATTGGGATGACTTAATTTTTCGATAATGGTCCCTTCGTGCTTAAATCGTTCCCGGCTGTTTTCATCTTCCATCAGCTCTTCCCTCAGTACTTTAACAGCAGCCAGTTGGTTTTTATTCCTGACGGCGTGGGCACGATAAACCGTTCCCACTCCTCCTGAGCCAATGGTGTCTATTAGCCGGTATTGGCCGATGTATTTTTGTTTTTTCCAGAATGCCAACAAATACAAATATTTTTTAAATAGAAGGATTAATATGATGGAAACCAGGACAAAACCGGCAATAAGAGCATAACTGGTGATTTGTTGGATTTTATTATCTTTCCTTAGAATTTCAATCTCTTTTGCCTTTTTTTCGGTTTCGAATTGCACCTGGAGTTCGGCGATTTGCTTACTTTTCTGTTGGTTAAAGAGGATCTCTCTTATCTGGGAATACATCTTATAATTCTCAAAGGCTTTTTCAAAATCACCGATGGCTGCATATAAATTGGAATAAGCTTTATAAATTCTTTCAAGATTATTTTTATCATCCAGTTTCTTTGCAATTTTGAAGGCCCGGTCATAGTATAATGAGACGCGGGGATAATCTTTCAATCTCATGTAGGTGTCCCCAATGTAATACAGCGTGTAAAATAATCCCACTTTATCTCCTATCTTTTCTCGTAATCGCAGCGATTGCAATAGATAGGTTAATGCCCGGTCAGGGCTGTTAAGATTTCCATATGCTGCTCCAATATTGCTCAGTGCAGCGGCAATCCAATATTCTTTCCCGATTTTCTCAAACAATCCTAATGACTCCCGGAAATAGGCCAATGCTTTATGGTGATTCCCCATTCTATGATAACAGAGTCCAATATTGTGCAAAATTTGGGGAATTCTTGAATCATTTTTAAGTCCTTTAACTGCCTCCTCTGCTTTCTTATAATATTTCAACGCTTCCTGGTAATCCTCTAAATTATAATAGAGGTTGCCAAGACTCATATAGGGAAAGAAAAGCAGCTTTTTTTTCCCTGTTTTTTCAAGCAAGTTCAACGATTTCAGATAATAATCCAGTGCAATATTGTAGTAGCCGACCCGTGTATATAAGTAACCGATTGTAATCAAAGCTTTACCAATGCCGATTTTGTCATCTTGCTTTTCGAAGATGGCCAGAGCTTCTTTACTATATTCAAAGGGTGTTTCCCAATCCCCCAACACA
Source organism: Candidatus Aminicenantota bacterium (assembly GCA_011772425.1). Lineage (GTDB taxonomy): Bacteria > Acidobacteriota > Aminicenantia > UBA2199 > UBA2199 > JAKAGC01. Next base: position 4,393 of record WVZO01000340.1, on the reverse strand, counting down.
CTAATGGCATAACTTAGATATATCAACGCCATTGCTTTTCCTTTGGGGTAATGGATTTGTTTTGTTAAATCCAGCACTTGATTACAGTATTCAACACATTTTTTCGGTGCTCCGGTGTAGGTAATGCCAGCCAACCGCTTCAAGAGATCGATTTTTTCTTTTCCCGAAACGTTTGCTAATTGCTTTTCCAGTTCTGTGATTTTTTTATCAAGTGGATTTTCTGTATGTGTCGAATAGGCGGCACAGGGGATGATAAAAATCAGAAAGATTGTTATGGAAATAATGATTTTATTTTTCATTTTACACTTAAGCCTCCTTACGTTCATTTTACATTTTTACATTCCTTATTTCACCCTACTATTTTACCATAAAAAAAGGAAAATAGTAAAGGGTGAAAATGAAAAAGTTGCCAGGGAAAAAATCTATTTTAGCCACAGAGGACACAGCAAAAAACGGGATAGGCGAAAAATCCTACAATTGAATGATTATATTTTTTGGTCTTGCATTTTCTCTGCTGGTGTGGTATAGATAAACTTCAGATAAAAAAACATGGAAAAAAGGAGGAATCATGAAAACAAAGAATTTCACGAAAAAGCTAACATTAAACAAGAAAACCATTGTCCACTTGAACAATGAAGAAATTAAAAATGCTTTTGCAGGAGTGGAAGACAACGAGCTTTGCGCAATAAGAGAGACCTATGGCGGAGGTAGTTGTGTTACTGTTTGCTATACCCAGAATTCAGATAAATCCGTGATTATTTGTTGCGCAGCGTGGTATTGTATGTAACTAGAAATTATCATTTCAATCCGCTTTGATCATCTGCTGGTACGCTTTCCGGGTAATGGCATGGGAAAACGTGATTTGCCGAATCCCCACATCGATTAACGTGATCCCGTATTCCCGTGTTATTGTCGCGGCAGCTTTTAACATTTCCGCGGACAACTTCACGCGGCCTTTTTTAATCGGTTCATAGTTAGGGGAAACGTCTTTTCGCTTGATTTCGTTAATAAGGTTGGAATTGCGCACCACTTCCCGCAGGGAATGTGCCGCGATCACAGACCTGGCAATGGCACTGATCTCCTCGTCCAGGCTCATGTGGGCACTAGCCATATCACCAATTCGTTCATAGAAAAGCCTGGGGTCCTGGATTTTCCATCGCGCCGTGATATCCACCCGGATATACCGGTTCTCTTTAGTGGGGTATAGTTTGGCGTCACCATCCAGGGATTGGATTTTTTTGGGATAATAGCGCACCTGGTCCACCAGCGGCATTCTAATTTTTAACCCCGTTTCGGTTTCCGTCCGGATCATCTTGCCAAAACGAATCACAATGGCCTGTTCCCCTTCTTCCACGATAAAATAAGGACCCAGCAAAAAGAGAAGAACAAAAATCACCACAATAGTAATTAATATGCCTTTATAAGGTTTCATTGTTCATCTCCTTTTTTCCCGGGTTTATCCATTGCATCCCTGGGGACCATGATTTTTAGCAGTTTCACCGATGTCACGTTAATCCCGAGACCATACCGGTTAAAAAAATTGTTCATCATGGTTCTGCCATTATCTTCAATGCGGGGCCGTTCCGTGTTCACCACATCGAAGGCCGCCAGGTCTCCCACCAGTTGGTTGATCACCGATTGCGATATATCCCGGATGGTCTTTACCTGGTTTTCCACGTTAAACAACCAGGCCCGGGGGTCTTCGATCCGGTATTGAATCGTCCAGGTGATATCCACAATATTCAGGTCACCGCACAGCATGCAGGACTCTTTGGAAAAATCCTTTTTGGATTGCCGGGTTTCCCAGGGCTTTTTCGTGCGAAAACCGAATTCTTCGGTGATGTACCTGCCTGTGGGCACATTGTAGTTCTTCTCCATTCCAAAGGGCAGCTTGAAATGCAGCCCTGGTCCCATGGTCCGGTTGTACTTCCCAAAACGCAATACAACCGCTTTCTCTTTCTGGTCCACCGTGTAAAAACTTGAAAAAGCAGCAATCACAACAAGTATAAACACAATAATGATGATGATGGTTCGTGGGCTCAGCTTGTTCTGGAGTTCTTTTAAATCAATAATTTCGTCCGTCATATTACCTCCTTAGTTATTCTTGAATGTCCCTTTATTCTTTTAGCATATTTTCCGTCCAAAATCAATTAATTTTGGACTATTTTTAGTCCAAAATCCCAAACCCAGAAGTTGTTTTCCTTTGTCTCCCTTTCAATCCGCTTTGATCATCTGCTGGTACGCATTCCGGGTGATGCCTGGTTGGCTGTCCCCTTTTCCGAGTCTTTTTTACTCAACCACCGGGCATTTTAACACTTTTCTTCTTCTTTCGACGCTTTATGGATAATGACAGATATGCTTTAACATTTTTTTGTATTGATTTAAAGACTTTATCATTACAAATGCCAACATATTTTATGAACCTCCGTTTATCAAAGGAGCTGATTTGATAGGTTTTTACCAGTGAGTCTTTCACCAGGCGATTATTTTTATCTTTCGGTAATAATACATCTAATTCTATTCTTTTATCCACCTTTGACGAAATCGGTACGACTGTCAGGAGGTTCGCTATATTAATATATTTTGTATCTTGAATGATCAATGCAGGGCGAACTTTTCTGTATTCATGTCCAAAAGCCGGATCAAAGTTCACCAGCCATATTTGTTTTTGTGAAAACTCCATTATTTCTCATCCAGGCTTAAATAATATTCGAGTTCTTCGTGAGAAAGAAAATCATCGGAATTATCAACCGCCGCCGCCATCTCCATATCGCTTTCCGATGCATCCTCTACCTCTTTATCCGGCAGCGTGACAATCACTTTAAATTTCGCCTCTGGTTTTGCAAATTCTTTTGGACAGTATAAGTGCCCATCTTTTAAAAGCCGGGAATCAAAAACAGCTTCCTGCATAGTAAACCTCCTTTATATCAAATCAGCATAGAACATTTATAATATGAAAATAAAGATTTGTCAAATATAAATCTTTCCCTAAATTCACCGGTAGCAGTTAAATTAACCGCGAAGGCAAGAGAAGACAGTTGGCAATTGGAAGTTGGCAGTTGGCAAGAGGTGGTTGGAGCCATTGTTTGGAATTTTGGTCATTGGAATTTGGAATTTGTTTGTAATTTGGAATTTGTGATTTGGAATTTTTTCATTTATGTAATTTGTACTCCGGATTTTAGGCTATTTAATATTTCTGTTTTAATGTACTGAATTTATGAAACCTGGCTAGAAGCGTGCCCCATATTGTTTCATCAGTTTGAGCGCTTTTTTAGATAATTGGCTGTTTTTTTCCAGGTTCTTAAACGAGCAGCCCTGTATCCACAGACCCGGTATATTCAAGAGGGTTCGTTTTTCTTTGTTCCGAGAGGAGACGGGAAGATAAATTGTATTATCATCTGTTTGCAATTTTATATTTAAGGTTTTTTGGGAATGGTATTCGGACAGGTTGGGGTTATCCTCCATTTGATGCGTTTTAAGGCATTTCCCGGTAGCAGCGTCCCACTCTTTGAAGGTTCCATCAAAAGACGTGGACAGTATTTTATCCCCTGCCGGGCTGTACTCCGCGTCGGTTACCCAATTCGTATGCCCTTCCAGGGTGCGGAGACATTCACCCGTGGCAGCGTCCCACTCTTTGACGGTTCCATCATCAGACGCGGACACGATTTTATCCCCTGACGGGCTGTACTCCGCGCTCCATACAGTTTCGGTATGCCCTTCCAGTGTGCGGAGACATTCACCCGTGGCAGCGTCCCACTGTTTGACGGTTCCATCATCAGACGCGGACACGATTTTGTCCCCTGCCGGGCTGTACACCGCGCTGGTTACCCTATCCGTATGCCCTTCCAGTGTGCGGAGACATTCACCCGTGGCAGCGTCCCACTCTTTGACGGTTTTATCATCAGACGCGGACACGATTTTATCCCCTGCCGGGCTGTACACCGCGCTGGTTACCCTATCCGTATGCCCTTCCAGTGTGCGGAGACATTCACCCGTGGCGGCGTCCCACTCTTTGACGGTTTTATCGGCAGACGCGGACAGTATTTTATCCCCTGACGGGCTGTACACCGCGCTGTTTACCCAACCTGTATGCCCTTCCAGGGTGCGCAGGCATTCACCCGTGGTTGCGTCCCACTCTTTGACGGTGCCGTCTTCCGCCGCGGACAGTATTTTACTCCCTGACGGGCTGTACACCGCGCTGGTTACACTCCACATATGCCCTTCCAGTGTGCGGAGACATTCACCCGTGGTTGCGTCCCACTCTTTGACAGTTTCAACATAAGACGCAGACACGATTTTATCCCCTGTCGGGCTGTACACCGCGCTGGTTACCATATCCGTATGCCCTTCCAGGGTACGGAGACATTCACCGGTGGAGGCGTCCCACTCTTTG
>WVZO01000195.1:14349-14567 GCA_011772425.1 Candidatus Aminicenantota bacterium | reverse complement strand
TTTTCGGTTCACCTAATACTCTCCAGGCCTCTCCCAGGTTATTCAATTCTCTGGCCACAGCGGGATGCGCCTCGCCATACACGTTCCGATCAATCTTTAATGCCTGCTCATAATAAGCGATGGCTTTGTGGGGATCGCCCAGATCATCCCATGCTGCACCCAGGTTATTCATTGCAGTTGCAACATTCGGATGATTCTCTCCATAAACTTTCTTCCAG
>WVZO01000195.1:13605-14294 GCA_011772425.1 Candidatus Aminicenantota bacterium | reverse complement strand
TTTTTGGTTCACCTAACACTCTCCAGACCTCTCCCAGGTTATTCAGTTCTCTGGCCACAGCAGGATGCGCCTCGCCATACACGTTCCGATCAATCTTTAGCGCCTGCTCATAATAATCAATGGCTTTGCGGTGATCGCCCAATGTTTTTATAGTAAATGCAGTCCCATACAATAGAAACGCATCATAGGCCGTGGATAATTCACTGTTCTTCTCTTCCAAGACCCACAGCCCCACCCGCCGTGATTCCCGGAAAGCAAGATGGTCATATAAATAAATGACTAATATGCCTCCCTGCTCAGACGCCACCTCTTCTTCTCCACAGCCCAACGCATGATATATCCACTCTTCCACAGAGACGGGATCGATGGACTCATTGGCTTCGCATATTTTTTTGTAATAGGCAAAGGCTGCCCGATGGCTGGCGTGCCGGTTTTCAAGCTCAGCCAATAACTCCTCCCGCAGCAGCGGGATCAACCGGTAATTCTCACGGGCCTGGTCATACTCGATTAAACTTAGACCGATGCCTTCCTTTAATAACTCCTCCCATGTTTCCAGCCCGGCCTTCTCCCCCACCTGCCGCACACCTTCTTTCAATACCGGTTGGCGATAAATACTGAACCAACGCAGCAAACCCGCCAATTCATCTCCTCCACGCTGCAGCAGCTCCCGTATCACATGTTCCCGGATA
>WVZO01000195.1:0-13586 GCA_011772425.1 Candidatus Aminicenantota bacterium | reverse complement strand
TACCGCCAATGGCTTCCAGCAATTGCGGCACCTCAGCGGTCTCCATCTGCCCCACCAATACGTCCAGCCACTCCATTAACCGAGGATTACCGTGGCCCGCTGCCACCAATTGCGGCACCAGCGATTGGTCCTCATAATAAAAAATATTCTCCAATTCCCTCGCCTTTTTCCGCTGCTCCGATCCCGGGAAACTGGTCAATGTAATNNACCAGGTCACGGTCCTGCTCTTCCAGGGAAAACGAGTAACGGCTGGTAATCATGATTTGCGTCATTTTGCCACTGAAAGGAAGATACTGGAGCAGGACGTTTAACAACTCCCTGGCTTCATCCAATAAATTACCTGGCTGGCCTTCTTTCGCTCCCTCGATGTTCTGCTCGAAATCATCCAGGAGAATTAAATAGTTGTTCTCTTTAAAACTGGCTGCGCAAAGTTCGGCTAATTTTTCCGACATTTCCTTCTCCGCGGCCAGGATTTTCTTGCCCTCTTCATCTTTGGCCTGGATAAATGCCGCTTTTAATGCTGGTTCCAGGGTATAGGTATTGAATTTACCGTGCACCACCATCAAGGTGTGCTTGCTGAACCGTTCACTGATTTTACCCGCAAGGCAGCTTTTGCCCAATCCGCCAGTGCCCAGGAGCAGAAGACCCACTTTTTCGTATTCCTGTTTCAATGCCCGTAGGCTGCGCTGCAACTGGCGCCGCCGCCCTACAAACCCTTCAGCCAATACCTGTACCTGGCTGTTTTTTAAAAACATATGAACCATTCGCCTGGATGTCAGCCGCGGCTGCTGGCCTTTTTTTACAATGGCATCCAAAGCCATGCCGCTGCTGAACAAACGCAGCAAGGGCCAGGCCGGGTTAGTGGTCATGGGAAATTCTTTTATCAATTCATGCCGGGCGCGCTGTACGGCTTCCAAAATGGTCCTGCCCCGGCTCAATTCATGATAAATCATTTTCTCCGCATGCGATGCCTGGTCATCGCTCACCGAACGACCCCACCCCAGGATGGCAGGCACATTATATTTCTCCACCATTCGTCGGGCAAAAGAAACCGCGGCAAACGCTTCAGCCGGTTCACCGGTACGGCAGCCGGATAAAAACAACAATCGCGGCGGATTCTCTATAAGAGCATCCTCCCATAACTCATAAGGAAAAACATCCCGGCGGAAACCGGTTTCATTTTCCATAATGAAAAACGGCCGCCCATTTTTGTCGATATCGGCATGGCCGGAGAGATGTACTACGTCGTACTGTTGATGCTCCAATTGTTCCCGGAGACCTTCCAGGGAACCGGAATCTTCTACTTCCATGTCCACGGCCAGTTTTTCCGTAACTTTGAAGATGGCTTCTTCTTCTTTTTCAAAGTCCAGTTCCGGTTTCACGTCCAGGGCGGAACAGGCCATGAACAGGAGTTTTAATGGCCGGTTTTGGGGAGTCATTTTCTTTTCTGCGCCGTATTCGGATACGCAGCGAACCAGGTGGACTTGCTGCGGCAGCAAAAACGTTCCGTCTTGTGCCAGGAGTTCAAAGGGCCAATCCGCAACCTGGTTACAAGGGCACAGATTCAGTTGCAGGGGTTCACCTTTGCGAATGGCTTGGTCCAAAGCCTGTTGCAAATAGCCATTATTTCCGTCCAGGAAATTGAAAAGTTTCTTGCCTATAGTGATTTGATACTTTGGCTGCTGCCACAACCGTTCTACTTCTTCCCGGGTAATGTCCCCGGCTTTTTGGTCAAAACTATTTCTTTTGTTTGTGCCTTTCTTTTGCCAGGAGATGTGGAATAGATTTTCTTTATCCTTCCCCGCTGATTCAATAGTTACATTATAAATAAGTGCCATTCTTTCCTTCCCAGAGTATGATAGACTTTTATACCATTTAAGAAACAGTTTGTCAACACTTTGCCAGGGGCCTGATCCACCACCTAATTTTGGGAACCGCGAAGACACGCGAAGATACGCGAAGAGAAGATTGGAAGGAAGAAAAGTAACAGTCAAAAAACAATACAAATTTGAGAAAATCACTTGAAAAAAAGGCAAAAAAGGAGTAGATTGTAATATTCATTTGAAAAAGAGGTAACCAGGGAACTTTTGAGGTAAGGTCGATCAACTATCAGTTATGGCAATACTATCTTATCAGCAATATCAGGATATATTCTAAAAAAGTCATTTTTGTTAAGCGTCACAATACGGTCAATCTCAAATTTAAATGCTGTGTATAAAATGACTGCATCATATGTTACACCACCGACAATATTTGATTCGGACAAATGTTTTATTATCCTGGCATAATCCTGAACAGACAAAGAAACAATACTGCATATGTCCAAAACATTCTGCTGAATAAGTTGATTAGCAGATACTGAAGAAATTCGGGGTTGAACAGGTAAAATTGACAGAATTGCATACAGTTCAGCTATTGAATGAGCAGCAACAAATCCGACATCTGTTTTAGCCTTTATTTTCTGCAACCAGGGTAAAGCACGTTCATGAGCAGGATGTGCTTCTACCATTGCAGCTACCAACACAGAAGTATCAAGCAATATCTTCATGGATTGTCTGTTCCATTAATTCAGAGATACGGCGATTTCGCTCTTGTTGGATTATATTTGTTATATCGGTCTTCGGTTCGGATTTAACAACCAGAATGCCTTTTTTATCGACCAATATGGGAGATTCTTTTTGGACACGTAAGCAAAGTTCGTTATTTTCTCCATCTTCAACGACCAGTGTCATTCCTCTTACCAGGCCCAGTCGATTTCCGAAAGTTGAAGGTATTACTATGCGTCCCTGGCTATCCACTGATGTTTGAATTTTTTCACTCATTTGAATCTCACTAATTATAAATTTATAAGTAATCTATTTATAACATAAAACAAAAAGTTTTACAACGCTTTTTTAAAATTTAGAGAATGACCCCACGGCGTGGGGAGCCATAGAAAGCGCATACGCGCCATCTAAAGGTTTCCTTACCTGAACCAACCAGTCGGAAGAACTCTTTTGCAATTGATATGAATCGAACCGAGGGCTGTTACTTCAAACGTTTGGGGAAACCTTAAGCTTATCTTCTCACCTTCTTCTCTTCTCAGCTTCCTCGCTTCCTACTTGCCAACTGCCAACTGCCAACTGCCAACTGGGCTTACCTGCACTCTTCCAGCCATCCGGCAACGACCTTCGTATGGGGATGCTCCGGTCCAAAAAATTTATCCCAAATGGCATATGCCTGTTCAAGATACGCTTTTGCCTTTTCCTTTTGACCCTGTTGGAGAGAAATAACATTGGGAAACATTGGAAACATTGGGGACATTCAAGCAAATCTTCAAGAGAATCATGTTGCTTTTTTTGTCCATTTATGGTATGTATTAACTTAAAGCTGTTCAAACTGCTGTAGTGAAGGAAAGATAAAATGGGAGACTATATTGAAAGTTCAGGAAATATTTTTGAGGATATGGGTTTTGCCGATTCAGAAGAAAGATTGGCCAAAGCAAAGCTTGCTGCCATAATAAATAAGATCATACAAGAGAGAGGTCTTAACCAAAAAGAGACTGCCAGGATTCTTGGTATTAATCAATCGAAAGTGACTGCTCTTAAGAATGGGAGATTAAAAGAATTTTCTATGGAGCGATTATTTTATTTTTTAGAAGCATTAGATCAACATATTGAAATCACAATTACTCATAAAGCAAAAGCGAAAACAGAACAAGGTATAAATGTGGCCTATGTTTAAATAATCAGCACCCTGCTCCCAGGCACTGTTTGTAATTTGATGTTTGGGGAATTCTAAAAAATGTTGATATTAGGGAATTCCCAGACCTTCATTCTGCTTATTATAGCCAGGAATAATGGAATAGTGGAATAATAGCATTTCATACCATGATTTGTCAGGGTAGAAAATGGTGACAAAACCAATGGTCCTTTAGGCCTCCGCCGCAGGCGTTTATTTGTCCGAAGGACGCCTTCCCATTCCCGCATTATTCCATTACCCCATCACCCCAATCAATTGTGAGCGAAGCGAACTAAGTCCTAATTTGGAATTTTCTTAACCTACCTGCACTACCATGAAAATAGGTGAGTGAGTTGAGTAAGGTGAGTATGTTGAGTGGGGAATTCTCTGTGATCTCTGTGGCTATTTCCATTCGTCTCCCGGCGAGGCACGCCTCATAATGAACTGCTATTTAACCCTTTAACTATTTTCTAATTCTAAGCTCCAATCTTTAACTCGAAAACCTGCTCATTTTCTATTGATTCTGCTGCATATAATAATGCCGCCTTTATATCTTCAAGTTCCAGTTCCGGGTAATCTTCCAGCAATTCTACGATTGAAATATCGGCTGCCAGAGCTTTAAGAATTTGCTCGACGGTTATCCTGAGTCCCCTGATAGTCGGCTTACCTACCATTATTCCCGGGCTAACAGTAATCCTGGTCAATAACTCTTTGTCATTCATTTTTAACTCCAGTTCAGTTATATCAAAATAAGAACATAATTTCAATTATTTTTTCTATATTTTCACCCCTATCTCTCCTACCGCACGGGCACTCTGAAAAAACTAGTGCCCTCCGTGCGGATATACTAACCCCTATTTTTATCTTTAGGATGGGCAGAAAATCGAAAAAAAATATATAGCTTTCAGACTGCCCATCCTGAACTCCTATAAAACTCTATCAGAACTTTTTTTGTCTCCGACGGCCAGGGGGGCTCTTTTTATAAAAACTGCCCCCCTGGACCCCCCGCAAAAATTTTTGTTTAGGGAAAAAACACAGTCAAAAAATCAAGCCCACCAACTCCAATAGATGGAAATCTTACCCAAACTATGATATCATCATACTTTGAATGATGAATTAATAAAAGCTTTTGCAGGGGTCCAGGGGGCGGTTTTTCAAAAGAGCCCCCTGGCCGCCGGAGGCAAAAAAAATACTTATGGAGGAAATAAAACCATGATCTCTTCAATTGACTTTTCTAAAAAACTCAGTCAATTAGAATTCGATACCACCATCGGTGTGCCAGATTCCACCTTTAAAGGACTCATATCCTATTTCAGCTCCCAGGGCGTGTTTAAACACATAATCGCCGCCAACGAATGCGAAGCCATGGGCATCGGCGCCGGTTATTACCTGGCCCACAAGAAACCAGCTTTAGTCTATATGCAAAACTCAGGCTTCTGCAAAACCCTGAACCCCTATACATCCATGCTCTCCGCAGACGTCTATGCCATCCCCCTGCTGATGCTGGTAGGATGGCGAGGCGAACCAGGCAAAAAAGACGAACCCCAACATAAAATGATGGGACGCATCATGCCGGGCCTGTTCAACGTGATGGAAATAGAATATACAATACTGGAAGAATCCCAATGGGAAACCCAACTGGAACATGCGGCTGATTATCTCCAACATAACCAAAAACCCTATATTATTACCATTAAAAAAGACCTTTTCGACGATTTTAAAATTCCTTCCCGTACCGAAAGCCCCACGGCCATGACACGGGAACAGGCACTAAATATCATCGTGGATAATACCTCCAGGGACGCGGTATTTGTAGGCACCACCGGCAAAACCTCCCGCGAGTTGTTCGAAATCCGGGAACAACGAAAACAACCCCATGGTACGGATTTTTATACGGTGGGCTCCATGGGCTGCGCCTCATCCATTGCCTTTGGGGTGGGACTGGCAGATTCCCAAAAGAAAGTGTTTATCCTGGACGGCGACGGCGCCGCCCTCATGCAATTGGGAACCATGGCTACCATGGGTCACTATAAAAATCCCCGGCTAAAACATATCCTGCTGGATAACAACAGCCACGAATCCACCGGCGGTCAACCCACGGTGTCCGGCAGCGTGAATTTTATAGAAATCGGTAAAGCCTGCGGGTATGAGTTTGTCCAATGTGTAGACAACGAGGAAGATTTAAAAACATGCCTCCAAGACCTGGAGACCAATGGGAAACTGTCCCTGGTAGTGGTAAAAGTCAAAAAAGGCTCACGCCCTGACCTGGGCAGGCCCACCACGACCCCAAAGGAGAACCGCGATGCCTTCATCCGCAATTTCCAGGGACAGTAAAGAAGCGGTTACATTCAGGGGAGAAGGTGCGTTATCCCGGTTGGATGTTGTTCTCCCCAAATACAAAAACATCCTGCTGTTTAACGATGCCAACGGCTTCCAGCCCTGCGGCGCTGCCGATTATTTCCAACAGGTAGAGACAGAATTGAAAGGCAGAATCCGTATTCAATACGTGCCCTACGAAGGCAAAGCCCTGCCTATCGAGGATATCGAAGCGAAATACCGGGAAGTGAAATCCAATACCGATGTAGATGTGATTATCGCTGTGGGCGGCGGCACCATTATCGACCTGGTAAAAATTATTTCTATTGCCTATTCCAATAACTGCGAAAAAGCAGAAGAGGTATTAACCGATAAGGAATTGAAAAACCGGCTGGATTTGATTTTTATTCCCACCACAGCAGGAACCGGCAGCGAAGCCACCTCCTTTGCCGTGGTTTATAAAGATAAAATCAAATTTTCTGTAGACAATCAAAGTCTATTACCCGATACCATCGTACTGGACCCGCTGCTGCTTAAATCTTTGCCTGTACCGGTATTAAATTCTACGGTATTGGATGCATTGGCCCAGGGTATCGAGTCCACCTGGGCCAAAGGCGCCACCAATGAGTCACGGGAATACTCCAAACAGGCCATCAGCCTGATCCTGGACAATATCGATAAAGAAAATTCCCTAAACCGGCTGGAAAAATTACAATTGGCCAGTCATTTTGCCGGTAAGGCCATTAATATATCCAAAACTACCCTCCCCCACTCCATTTCCTATCCCATGACGTCTCATTTCGATGTACCCCACGGCATCGCGGTATTTTTGACGCTGCCCAAAGTGGCGGAATTAAATTACTACACAAATGAACATACCCTTCAGCCCGGGGTCCAGTTATCAGATATCAAAGAGAGTTTTTCCCTTCTCTTTTCCTTTTTCCAGGTAGATACGATCGATCAATTGGTGGAAAAATTGCATGAAGTGATAGTGAAATTAAAGTTCAAAACCCGGCTGCGGGATTATGGGATTAAGAGGAAAGACCTGTCGTTTCTTGCGGCCCATGCACTCACCAAAGGCCGCAGCGACAACAACCCCCGCAACGTAGACAGCAATACAATACTAAAAATACTTGAAGAAATTTATTAGGTAATTAGGTTGAGGTTGAGGTTGAGGAAAGAAATCCCCTCTTGAGAGGGGTGCTCCATAGGATCCACCGAAGGGGCGGGGTGTGTCTTTCTCCTTAACCTTAACCTCAACCTTAACCTTATACTNNGACCCACCGAAGGGGCGGGGTGTGTCTTTCTCCTTAACCTCAACCTTAACCTTATACTACTCTTCTAAACTTCCAACTACTTTTTCCACTTCTTCCAGGATTTCGCAGGATTTGACCAGTTCTTTCATCCGGGTATGGTCCGGGTAGAGTGGGCGGTCTTCATCCAGGAAGTCCACGTATTTGCGGATAACTTCTTTGGCTTTAGTGACACCTTTCCCGAATTTGAAATCCCGGAAATCCAGGGCCTGGGCGGCTGCCATGAATTCGATTCCCAATACACCGTAGGCATTGTCCAGTATCTGGAAATTTTTAATGGCGGTATTCATACCCATGGAAACGAAATCTTCCTGGTCGGCGGCAGCCGGGATAGATTGAATGGACGCAGGCATAGAAAGAATCCGCTGCTCCACGATCTGCATATCTGCAGTATACTGGCTCAGCATTAAACCGGACATCATACCGGCCCCTTTGGTTAAAAAGGCAGGCAGCCCAACGTTTAAGGCCGGATGGTTTAAACGGTTCATGCGGCGTTCAGACATAACACTAACCATGGTAATGGCCGCACCTACCATATCCATGGGTAAGCACACCGGGGTTCCCTGGAAATTGGCACCGGTCAATTGCAGGTTCCGGTCCGCGAAGAAAATGGGATTATCACCGACGCCATTCAATTCGATTTCCACCTGAGAACGGGCATAAGCCAGGGCGTCATGGGCAGCACCGATCACCTGGGGAGTGGAACGCATGGAATAGGCGTCCTGGACTTTGCATTTCAGTTTGCCTTCTATCAAGTCACCACCGGCAATACATTTTTGCATGGCTTTTGCCGTGCGTAAGGCCCCTTTAAACCCCCGTACCTCATGCAACAACGGGGTATAGGGTTTCATATTGCCCATTAATGCTTCAATGGACATGGAAGCGGCAATTTCCGCCTGTTTCAACCAGCGATTGGCATCAAACAGGAATAGCGCACTCATGGCTGTGAGCACATTGGAACCGTTAATGGCTGCCAGTCCGTCCCTGGCTTTTAAGCCCGGCACAGGAATGCCGGCCCGGTCCATGGCCTCTTTACCAGGCAGCAGCTCCCCGTTATAATAGGCCTCTCCTTCACCCATTAAAAGCAAAGCGATCTGGGACATGGGAGCAAGGTCGCCGGAAGCACCCACCGAACCTTTCTGGCATACATAGGGAGTTACCCCTTTGTTTAACATGTCCACCAGGGTTTGTGCGATTTCCGGCCGGTTGCCGGAACAACCTTTGGAAAGCACATTCACACGGCTGGCCATCGCACCCCTGACATACTCGATGGGCGCAGGATCACCAATGCCTGCCGCATGGTTATAAATTAAATATCTCTGGAATTGCTTGGCCTGCTCATCCGTCAATACCACCTCGGAAAACTCCCCGATACCGGTATTCACTCCATACATAATTTCATTGGCCTGGATTTTTTTCTCCAGCATGGCACGACACGCTTTCATCCGCTCAATTGCATCCGGGTGAAGCTCAACGCTCTCATTATGCCGGGCAATTCGCACCAATTTCTCGATAGTCAATCCGCTGCCCTCTAAAACAATGGCCATCATTTACCTCCTGGATCATAATCTTCAATCGATATATTAATCGGTTTCATTGTAATAGTTTTATGTTCTTAATCTTTAAAAGAGTATTTTGAGGTCCCGGTTTACCTCAAATTACTAATTACTATTTGTAAAAGAGATTATATCACAGGAAACCGCTTATTTCAAACCGGGACAATGACCTGGATTCACTGTCTATCTTTTGCCACAAAGACACCAGGACACGAAGGGGTGTACCTTTGTGCCTTTGTGACTTTGTGGCCCAAATAAAAAAAATTGCAACTTTTGTAAACTTTTTTACTCTTTCTTTCGTATTATAGATTTATAAGGAGAATAAAATGATAATATGTAAAAATCTTTGCCAAACGTTTATCATTCTTTGGATTGTGATGGGGTTTGGATTTTTAAGTTTATCCCCGGGACTTTATGCCCAGGAGAAGCAGGAAAAGAAAAAATATCCACCTGCCAAAAACTATACGGTGTCTAAAGCTGTTTCTAAGATTAAAATAGACGGAATCCTGGATGAAGAAGCGTGGAAGCACCCGGAGAAGATCAACATTCTCTACGAATGGATGCCGGGGGATGCAACGCCTTCCCCGGTTGACACGGAAGTTATGGTCACGTTTGACAGGTCCAAATTTTACATCGCGTTTCGTTGTTACGATCCCGAACCACAGAAAATAAGGGCCCACCTGATGGACAGGGATAGTATCGACACCTTTATCCAGGATGATCATATCAGTTTTATGATCGATACATTTAATGACGAACGCCGGGCATTCCAGTTCAGGGTAAACCCGTTGGGCGTTCAGGCAGATGCGATTTTCAGCGAATTGGAAGGATATGAAGATTTCTCCTGGGATGCCATCTGGAAATCCGCCGGCCGCATCACTGATTTCGGCTATGTCGTTGAAGTAGCTATTCCCTTCAATCAACTGCGTTTTCCCAAAACCACCGACATCCAGACCTGGGGCTTTGAAGCCGACCGTTCCTATTCCCGCAATGTCAGGCACCGGATGAGTACCCATGTGAGAGACCGCAACAGCAGTTGTTTATTATGCCAGTTCAATAAACTGACAGGATTTATAGGGATGTCCCCCGGCAAGAACCTTGAGTTTGATCCCACCCTGACGACCCAACGTACCGACAGGAGGGAAAACATTCTTACCGGAGACATGGATACAGGTAAACTAAAAGTGGAACCCGGTATAACCGCCCGCTGGGGTATCACACCCAATTTAATCCTCAATGCCACGGTGAATCCCGATTTCTCCCAGGTAGAGGCGGATGTGCTGCAGTTGGAAGTGAATACCCGTTTTGCCCTGCGTTACCCCGAAAAGAGGCCCTTTTTCCTGGAAGGGGCCGATTTCTTCCTGACCCCTATGGAAGCCGTGTTTACCCGCACGGTCTTTGATCCGCTTTGGGGAGCCAAAACCACCGGTAAACTGGGGAGAAATGCCATTGGTTTCTTTGCAGTCCAGGACCGGTATAACAACCTGATTTTCCCTTCCAACCAGGGCTCGGCAGCCACTTCGGTTGAAGAGGATATCTACGGCGGGGTTTTCAGGTACCGGAGAGACGTAGGCAAAGGGTCTACCCTGGGATTGCTCTATACCGGCAGGAGCGGTGAGGGCTATTTCAACCATGTGGCCGGCGTGGATGGATTCTTTCGTTTATCCAGGACCAAAACCCTTAGTTTTCAATACCTTCATTCCCGCACCGATTACCCGGATACCATTTCCCGGGCTTTCGGCCAGGAACAAGAGGCATTCGGCGGTAATGCATTGTTTGCTGACTTTAGACATTTCGGCCGCAATCTTTTCTATTTGTTCCAATACGAAGACCGGTCCCCGGGGTTCCGGGCGGATTTCGGTTTTATTCCCCGTGTGGATATCCGGCGCATCATGGGTTTTATTCAACCGGTTATCTGGGGGAAAAAAGGAGGATGGTTTGACAGGATCACGTTTTCCCTCGGCGGCGAACGAATTACCAACCACGATTCCCTCCTCACCGACCAGATATTGGAGATAGGGGCTTCTTACCAGGGGGCCCTGCAGACTTATATACAGCCAACGTTTCAACTTCAGAAAGAATTTTATAACGGCAGCGAATACGATAAAAACATTTTTAATTTTTACGCTGAAATGAAACCCGCGGGCGGTGTTAACTATTCATTGTACATGTCAATGGGCGACTCCATCGATTATACCAATTCCCGCCTGGCCCGTTCATGGCTCTTAATGCCAGCCATTGAATTGGGTATGGGCAGGCACCTGAACCTGAATATCAGCCATATTTTCGAACGCCTCTCCCTGGAAGGAGAAAAAATCTATCATGCCAACCTGTTCCAGGCCCGGGTAATTTACAATTTTAATGTACGTTCGTTTGTCCGGGCAACGATTCAATACACCGATATCGACCGGAATACCGACATGTACTTCTCACCCATAGAACCCCACACCCGGATACTCTTTACCCAATTTTTATTCTCCTATAAGATTAATCCCCAGACGGTTTTATTCATCGGGTATTCGGACAACCACCTGGGCTTCAAGGGAATCGATTTGACCCGGACGGACCGTACCTTTTTCTTAAAAATAGGATACGCACTGGTGTTATAATTGCTGTTAATTGCCGCTTTGGCGTTTTATGATTTTGGGGATTAAGAATAATTCCACCCGTCTGTTTTTGGCTTTTCCTTCATCGCTGGAATTATCGGCAACGGGTTTGTATTCGCCGTACCCGGCTGCAGTCAGGGACCGCGGTGCAATGCCTTTGTCTACCAGGTACTTCACCACTTCGATGGCGCGGTAAGTGGATAACGTCCAGTTGGACTCATATTTGTCCCTGGCATCCGGCCGGATAGGTACATTATCCGTATGTCCGGCAATAAATATATCATTTTGTTCCGTGCTTTTGCTCAATATCGAATAAACACTGTCCAGGAGTTCTTTTCCTTCCTCGCGCAATTGGTGTTTCCCCGACTCAAATAAAATATCGCCTTTAAAACTTACCTTCAAACGTCCATCTTCAATTTTTGTTTCCAGGACACCCACGGTTTTTTCCAGGTTGCTTTTAATGCCTTCCAGTGCTGTGATGGTTTTTTTGTGTTCTTCCAGCTCGGCTTTATACTGTTCTACCTCTTTCAGCTTTGCTTCCAGTTTGGTGTTTTTGTCCGCTAATTCATTATTTATTCGATCAACTTCCTTTTTATACCCTGCGATTTCTCTCAATTTCCCGATCAATTCGATATTCCGGTCTTTCAATTCATCATTAATCCGCACCAGTTCTTTGTTCAATTGACCGATCTTTTCTTTTAAGACGCCTTTGGAGATATCGATAATATCTTTGGCTTTTTTATTAAAGGCCTTTTTAAATTCGTTTACAGTCGGGTCATCTGTGGTGGTGGGTTCCAGGAGAGCTTCGCCGATGGGGGCCTCTAAAAATACTCTCCCCTTGTTTCCGGTCTCAGAAGAGGGAGTCGTCAGTAAAATATCTTTAATCACGGAAGGATTCACCTTGGTGTCAAGTTCTTTAATAAGGCTGTTCATATTGGCCTGCTTTTGGGTCATTTGACCGGACAGTTGATCATACTTTTCCCTGGCTTCTTCCTGCTTTTGTTGAGTTTCCGCCAGCTTTTTCCGGCATTCTTCCATGGCTTCTTCCAGTTCTTTTTTCAATTGATAGGGTGTGGTAAACACATCGCCAAATATTAAGTTGATACCCTGTAAAAGCAAATCGGAAAGAGCAATGCCAAGAATAAACGTCACCACCAACACCGGGATCAATATGGCTTTCTTCATTTTCAACCTCCTTTGATTATTACCTCATCTTCATAAATTTGCCATGACCATTAAACCTAACCATTTTACATCATTTGCCTCTTTTTGTAAAATAAAACATTAGCGTTATTAACTGGACAAGCCGGAACCAAAAAGGTTATTTTAGCCACAGAGGACACAGAGGACACAGAGTTTAAAAAAATCTTCTCTCTGTGATCTCTGTGCTCTCTGTGGCAAAAAATATTCTGCCAGAAAATGGTGATCAGCGGCGACGCCCATTTTCAAGTTTTAATTTCCGAAAACCGGAATAAATTCATAATATCTTCCCGGGTGAGGTCTTTAAAAACCGTTGTCTCTGAAGTGATCAGCCTATCCACTAACGCCTTCTTCTGATCCTGCAATTTTAACATTTTCTCTTCAATGGTATCCTTCACCACCATGCGATATGCGATTACCTTTTTGGTCTGGCCGATGCGATGGGACCGGTCAATGGCCTGTGCTTCCACCGCCGGGTTCCACCAGGGATCAAAAATAATAACGTAATCGGCGGCGGTCAGGTTAAGAGATACTCCCCCGGCCTTGAGACTGAGTAAAAACACACGAATATCTTCCTCTTCCTGGAAGGTCTTTACCATCTCCTCCCGCTTCTTAACAGTGGTAGAACCATCGATATAGGCATATTTGGTCTCCTGTACATCAAAGTAATCCCTTATGATGGTGAGCACTTTGACAAACTGCGAAAACACCAGGACCTTGTGACCTTCGGCCAGTATATCTTCCAGCATCTCGACAAAATGCTCAAACTTCACCGAGGGAACCGCTTCATACTGCTCATCCACCAACCGGGGAAAGAGACATATCTGCCGCAGCCGCAGCATGCCTTCAATAATCTTAAAGGAAGATTTCTCCAA
>WVZO01000392.1 GCA_011772425.1 Candidatus Aminicenantota bacterium | reverse complement strand
TTTGGAATTTGTGATTTGTAATTTTCATTTCTTCTCCTCTGCCCGTCTGACCTTCTTCTTGAATCACTACCAGGTGTCTCCTATGTGTATTTAACCTTGAACAGGAGCGAGTAAAGTACCGGGACGACTACCAGTGTCAGAAGGGTCCCGAATAAAAGACCGAAAATAATGCCTATTGCCATGGGTTCCCACATGGGACCGCTGCCGAACCACAAGGGCAGTAAGCCGCCGATAGTGGTGGCTGTGGTTAAAAGGATGGGACGGAACCTCAATTGCGCGGCTTCGATTACCGCTTCACGGGGAGAGAGCCCTTCCTCTTCGATCTCTATACGTATCCGGTCCAGCATAACAATAGCATTGTTGATGACAATCCCGGCCAGGGAAACGACGCCCAGGAGAGTCATAAATCCAAAATAAGACCCGGTGATCAGTAAGCCGATAATTACTCCAATCACTCCCAGGGGAATAGTTACCAGGATAATAAAGGTTTTTCTAAAGGAGTTGAATTGCAGGATGAGCAACAAAAGTATAATAAGACCGGCAATAGGGAGCTGCTCCCCAATGGCCTGGTTGGCCTTGTCGGCTTCCTCGGATTCACCGCCTACTTCAAACGAATAACCCAACTCCCAATCCTTGCTTTTCTCCTTCAACCAGGGGACCAGTTCGCTGTTCACCTCGGCGGCAGTTACCCCGGGCTGCAGGTCAGTACTGACAGCGACGGTAAGCAGCCGGTTCTTCCTGAGAATTTGCGACGGCTCCCACTGCAGCCGGATGTCACCGATCTGCTTTAACGGCACCGACCGGCCGGTAAGCTGCGAATACACATCAATGGTTTCCAGTTTACCGATGTCCTTCCTGTCTGCCGCTACTGTCCGCAGCGTAATGGGAATCACTTTTTCTTTTTCCCGGAATTCCGTGACTTTAAGTCCACTTAATATGGTATAAAGCGATAAAGCCACATCCTGGTTACTGACCCCGGCTTTGCGTGCCCTGGCCTGGTTGATGTCTACGACAAGTTTCTTGGTGCGAAAACCCCAATCATCCTCGATGTTTTTGGTTCCCTGGATCTCTTCCATTTTTGCCTTGACTTCGTCTACGATGGCAAACAACCGGTCCATTTCCCTGCCCTGGACCCGGACCACCACGGGTTTACCTACGGGCACACCCAGTTCCAACGGTTTCACCGATGCGCTGAGATCGGGAAATTTTTCCATGCAAAAGGCTTCCAGTTTAGCGGCAATCTCAGGGATCACCTCCGCGGAGGTGGTATTGCCAAGAATGAACGCGTATTCGGGACTGGCCAATTTGGGGGTATAGGTGAGGACAAACCGGGTACCGCCGTAACCGATAAAAGAAGCCCAGTTGACAAATCCCTCCTCACGGCCCTCACCGGCTTTTAACTCTTTCTCGATAAAGGCATCGATTTGTTTGACCATTTTTTTGGTTTTTTCAATCGGGGTCCCCCTGGGAAATTCCAGTTGTATGTTAACAATGGCTTTGTCCGAGGGCGGCATGAACATCACGGGAACAAATCCGCCGGCAGTCATGACTATAAAAAAGATCAAAATGACAGCCAGTACGGTCAAACCCCGGTGCCGCAGCGCCAGGGACAGGAAAGAACGGTATTTACGGTAGATCGGGGATGAGTGTTGGTCCGCGCCGGTTTTTTGCTTTTTGGAGGATTTGATTTTGATAAACATGTAACAGAGCATGGGGGTCATGGTAATGGCCAACAGCCAGGAACAGAGCAGTGTTAAAGTTACCACTTTAAAAATCGAGCCTGTATACTCACCCATACCGGATTTGGCCAGGAAGATAGGTAAGAATGCGGCGGAGGTTGTGAGAGAAGCTACCAGCAGTGGAACCCGCAGCTCTTTTGCCGATTCCACGGCTGCATCCATCCGGGAACTGCCGTTCTGTATCTTCACCATGATGGATTCCGACATGACAATGGCATTGTCCACCAGCATGCCCAGGGCAATAATCAGGGATGACAACGATACCTGGTCCATACCGATACCCAGGAATCGCATCAAAAAAAGCGTAGACAGCATGGCCATGGGGATCAGGGTGGCTACCACGATCCCGGTGCGCAGCCCCAGGAATAACAGCATGACCAGGGTGACGATACATATACTTTGCAGTAGGCTGACCACCACCTCGTTGACTTTCTTTTGAACCACATCCGGTTGAAAGGCCACGGTATCGAACTCGATGCCGATGGGATAAATGGATTGAAGATAGTCCAGCTTCTCCTTGACCGCCTCTCCCATGGTAATGATATTGCCCCCTTCCCGCATGGAAATAGCCAGGCCCAGGCAGGGAACATTGGAGGTTCTCATTATTCGAGCGGGGGGATCGATATAATCCCGGTAAACCCTGGCAATATCTCCCAGGTACAACAGGTCTTTTCGTCCCGGTATATTGATGATGGTCCGTTTTAAATCTTCCACGGACTCGAAATTGCCGCTGGGTTCCAGGGCGATTTGTTCGTCATCGGTAAAGACTTCCCCACCGGGAATAATGATATTGCGGCTTTCCAACATCATTTTCAACTGGTAAGGGGAAATTCCCAGGTCGGTGAGCCTGGCATTGTTGTACTCCACGAAAATGCGTTCTTCCTGGGCGCCGTGGATTTCCACTTTGGCCACGTCCGGCACCATCAGGAGTTCGTTCCTCACCTGGTCGGCCACATCTTTAAGCTCCGCGTAGGTATAACCCTCCCCGGTAAGGGTGAAAATAATACCGAACACATCCCCGAATTCATCATCCACGATGGGTCCGATAATATCTTCGGGAAGTCCCGGGGTCACTCGTTCTACTTTGCGCCGCAGTTTATCGAAAATGGGCCGCATATGTTTATATTTCTGTTTAAAGGCAACAAATATCAACGAGAACCCGTTTCGTGACTGGCTGGTGACAAAATCCAATTCCGGCATCTCCTGGATGGCTTTTTCGATTTTGTCGGTCACCAGCATTTCCACCCGTTGGGGACTGGCCCCGGGGTAAAAGGTTTGCACTACTGCCATGCGAATAGTAAAACCGGGGTCTTCGGCGCGGGGCAGGTTTTTATAGGCCTGTAACCCTGCCAGCACCAGTACCACGAGAATCGTGATGGTAATGCGATTTTTTTCTATAGCCTGTCGGGTGATATTCATTCTTGCTTCTCCTTTTTTCCAGGTCCTTTTGCCTTTGCCGGTAATTTTACTTTTTGGCCAGGTTTTATGCGGCTGATGCCGGCGGTAACCACCATGTCGCCGTCGGAAAGCCCGGAAAGAATTTCCAATCCTTCGGAGGTAATGTCTCCTGTTTCCACGTCTTTGCGGGCGATGGTGCCGAAAGTATCGTCCAGGGGTTTAACGGTAAATACAAACCGCCCGCTCCTGTCCTCGCCCACGGCAACGCTGGGCACCACGATTCTTTCTTCTTTGCCCGAGGATGCCAGGCGAACAGACACCTCGGCGCTCATGCCGGAACGCAATTCAGGAGGGGTCTCTTCAATCCGGACCGTGACGGGATAAGCAGCACCCCCACCAATGGGAGATACACCCACTTCGATAATAATACCGGACAACGTCTTACCCGGCAAAGCATCCACTTTTACATCAGCCTTTTGGCCTTCCTTTACCAGGGAGATCAGTATTTCCGGGATAGAGACCTCTACTTCCAGTTTTTTACCGGAGGTGAGCAGCACCACCGGCATACCCGCCGCCACATTTTCATTGACTTCCTTGAGGACACTGGCAATAGAACCCTTTACCGGCGCATATAACCGGGCATAACCTACTTTTAGCCTGGCCAGCTCCAATTGTTTTCCAGTAGAGCGCAGGGAAGCCCGGGCAGATTCATAAGCGGCCCGGGCCGTCTCCAGGTCGCTTTTGGAGGCGTTTTGGTTTTCATACATGCCCCGCACCCGGTCATACGATGACCTGGCACTCAATTCATTGGCTTTTGCCCGGTCCAATGCGGCCTCGGTTTGCTGCACCACCAATCGATAGTCTTTGGCATCCAATTGGGCAATCAGGTCATTGGCGTTTACCGTATCTCCCACTTTTACATGGATGCGGCTGATGGTTCCAGGCACTTTGAAACTCAGTTTGGCTTCCTGGCCGGCCTTGGTGGTACCGGAAAATGTGCGCATCCGTTCACCGCCCGTGGCATAGACCGTTATGGCACGCACCGGCCGAATAATTTCCTTTACTTTTTTTTCTTTAGACCCGCAATTGGCTAAAGATAAAAGCCCGGAAAGTAAAATAATCCAACCATACTTCATCATTGTCGATTTATATTTATACATCATTCCTCCATTTTTTGGGGCCACTAAGGCACAAAGACACGAAGGTTTTTTATTAAAAAGAATTTTTTCTTTGTGATTCTTTGTGTCCTGGTGTCCTGGTGGCTGTTATCTTTTTTCATTTTCTCTTTTTTTTCTTAAGGGTTATTCCTTTTTTTTGCAAATACGCTTCGAATTGGTCCAGTAAGAGCATTTGTTCCTGGGTTCTGGTTAAAAAGTCGAGTCGATTGATGGCCCGCTGCCCGTTGAATACGTCCAGCAAGAAATCATATCGTGCATTGGCAACGGCCAGGTTGGCGGCCAATTGAGCATTCTGGGCATCGATCAAATCCAGGATGGAGACCGCGCCGCGGGAATAGGCATCGGTGACCAGTTCCAGTGTTTTGGCCGCGGCTTTGGCTGACTTCTGGGCGAGTAAGATCCTGGAACCGGATGTCCCAACCAGGCGAATGGCTGTGCGGATTCTTTGCTCCAGCATCTCGGCCAGCATTTGACGGTCGGTTTCCAGTTTAGTCAATTCAATTTTTACTTTTTTATGTTCTGCTGCCTTTTCTCCGCCAGAAAATAAAGGAAATGAGAGCTGGACCCCGATATTCCAGTCCAGGTCGTCGGGCCTCTCCGGGAACAGGGAACCGATGGCCTCCAGTTGGGCCATATTGAAGGTCGGGAACAGGTTGGATATATCGCTGGTTTCGGTGCCGCTGCCGGTTTTACTGAAGTAATTGGTAACGCCTGCTTGCAAGGCAATGGTGGGCAGGTAAAATTTATGCCGGGTTGATTTTAGATATCGTTTTTTAGCTGCAATAACCGCATCCAGTTGTGCCAATTCCGGCGCATGTTTCACACCGTATTCCGCCATAAAATCGGTGAATAAATTGAGTGTCCATTGGTTGTCGATAAAGCTGAAGAAACGCTCATCCTTGGAGGTAAGGAAAGGTGAATCCAGGCCGGCATCAGTGATGTTGAATCGTTCCCTTAAGGGGCGGTGCAGGACCCGGTTCAAGTGGATTTCAGCAATTTCTCGTTGGGCTTGTGCGTTTTCAAACTGAATCTGGCTGGCGGCATATTGGGCATCCCAGCGGTAGACTTCCGAAGCACTTCCGGCGCCCAGGGATTGACGAACCCGGGCCAGTTGCAGGTTGGACCTTGTTTTTTTCAAATTGTCTTTCTGCACCCGCTCAAGGGCCTTTGCCCGCAGTACATTGAGGTAGGCAGCGGCAGCAGACAATGAAATATCCAGGGTCACCTGGTTCAGTTCGGCATCGCGGGACCGCTGCAAATGCTTTTGGATAGATAAATTGGCTGAAGCGGGTTCGGAAAATATCAACTGGGTCAGGGTGGCGGAGCCGGACAGGGTGTTCTCGGCAGCCGTGCCGAAACTGGCTGATGCCCGGTCTTTATCGATTTTGACCCCCAGTCCCGAAATGTCGATATGGGGAAGGAGATTTGCCGCTGCCAGGCGTATATCCTGTTTCCCGGCCCGGAATTCGATCTGTTTGCTTAATAATTCCAGGTTGGATTTGATGGCCCTGTTGACCGCATCCATTAACGTTAGTGTTTCCCCGACGGTTTCTTCTTCATTGACCAGTTCGGCCTCGGTGACCACGTCCCAGGTGGGGTATACGCCGATTTGCCGGGCGGTTTCCATGTTGATGGTCAATTGGGTTTCGGTCCTGAATTCCACGGGCAGGGTTCCGGCATCTTCTCCCATGAGTATGCGCTGGATGTTCAATGCCACCCGCCGCGCCAGGCGCAGGAAATTGACCCTCCTGTGAATCGAGGCCAGGACTCCATCATCGATATCAGTATCCCCCATGTGGGAAAACGAAGGAATTTTCAGGCGATTGAGCTCTGCGACTATTCTTTTAAAATCCGCGCGGGATATATGGATCAGGGGTGGCATATAAATGGCCTGCATATCGGGCCGCAATTTTGAGATCACTTCATCCGCCGACTTACCCACCCAGATGGTTTCGGTGTCGATCCCCATTATTTGTCTGATACTTTCGCCCCGTTGAACTAACATGGGATAGTCCTTTTTAATAAAGTCCCCACTCAGGAAAACCACTGTATCAAAATCAACTAATTTTTTTAAATAGTTCAACCCTTCGGCCACGCTGTGTAAGGAAACCAAATAATTAAGGTTCTTTATCCCGGTGCCTTTTCCTTTCCTGGGCAGGCCTTGCAGGAGAGCATCGACAACAAATGGAGCGATTACCGGTTTTTCCAGGTGGGGCCGCCGGCACACTTCATTGGATGCCAACATGCCCATGGCAAGGACCACGTCGATATTCGGGTCTTTCAACCACCTGTCAAGACCGGCTTTTGCAGACTGAGCGGTCCAATCGCCCACGATTATGTTGTCCTTTGAAAATTTCACATCATATTCGCCTGCCAGCAAATCGAAAATTTCCTTTTTAAACATTTCCATCACTTCATCGTTCCTATACCAATAGCCATCGATAACTACGCCTATAGTGAGTTTTTTTTTGGTTTGTCCAAAGGAAAAGAAAACCATAGATAAAAATATAAGAATCAGGTAAAATTTTTTGAAATTCATATCTTCCTCCGTCTCGATCAGCAATTAAAAATTAACAATTAACAATTAACAATTAACAATTGACAATTGACAATTAAAAATTGAGAAACAGGACGCCGATGATTATTTTTCGACTTTATGTTTGCTTTTGAAGATCGAAAGAATCAGCGCCGCACCGGCTACTATGATTAGAATAGGTGCCAGTTCAACGGTGGGTTTGAGCAGGTTCCAGATACCGCCCAACAAAAAAAGCACCCCGACAATAATCCAAAACCCCTCCATTTTAAGGTTGAAAAATTTCCGGGCTGCCTGTCCGGCCAGGGTAATGATACCGACGCCCAAAAGGCCTATACCCACGTCGAATTTTGCCAGGAATGAGATACCGATCCAGATAAAGAACAGTCCCCAGCCTGCTGCGGAAAGCTTTTCGGCAGTGCTGTGCTTCCGGTGGTGTTCCTGTTCATCAACTACTTTTTGATCTTCCATGATAAAACCTCCTCATCGTTTATATTATTATATTTAAGCCCTTACAGTTCAGTAATAGGCAGTTGGCAAGAAGCAAGCGAAGAAGTTGATATCTGTGAATCGTTTTTCATTTTCAAAGATACAAAGATATCATATATGGGAAAAAATATCAACCCTTAACAGTCATATTCCCAGGGACTCGTCAAAGTCCTCATTTTTAAAAGAGAAACCACAGATTTCGCAGATTTCACA
>WVZO01000147.1 GCA_011772425.1 Candidatus Aminicenantota bacterium | reverse complement strand
GGCATTTTTCTTCCAGGATCACTTCTTTTCCTGGTTCGGCGCCGACGATCATGGCAATGGTGTTGCCCATGGTCCCGGAGGGAACAAAAAGTGTGGCTTGTTTTCCTATTTTTTCAGCGGCCAGTTCTTCCAGTTTATTGACCGTAGGGTCGTCGTGGTGCACATCGTCGCCTAGTTCGGCGTCGTACATGGCTTTGCGCATTTCTTCGGTGGGTCGAGTGACTGTATCGCTCCGGAAATCCGATATTCCTTTGTATGACATATTGCCTCCTTTTTTTATTTTTTTTAGCCACAAAGGCATTTACAATGCGGTAAAAAGCACGAAGGAACACAAAGAATTATTAACCTTAATTATAGCAGTTTTAGGAGAAGTATCAAAGTTGGATTTTTCACCTGGTACCTTCTTTATTGTTCATCCAGGTTTTCGGCAAGTTTAGTTTCTAATTTTGCTTTCAACTTCTTTGCCATTTCCAATGCCTTTAAGGAAAGGCCATAAGAATAAACGGTGAGAAAATCGTTTGCCTGTTCTTTGTCTTTTTTATAAAGTTCCAATGCGGTTTTCTCCACTGACACCTGCATTGAGAATAAACGACTTTCTAAATCCTGCCATACCGGTAAAATATATCCAATTAATTGCGAAAGTCGGGGTTCCAATAGAACCGTCAATGAACGGAAGTGCCAGAAGCCCGAGCGCTTATCAAATTCCGGTCCAGCAACCTGATAGGAAGCAGGGATTTCCTTGATGCCATAATAATAAGGAATAAACGGTGTGGTTAAGGCTGAACTCAACCCACCCCACAGCACCGCCCCGATTTCCGGGGGCAGATCACCCCTTAACTGGATGACACTGGTGTGCACGGTACGAAATATCCCAATGGCTCGCTCCCTTTTTCCCCCATTGGATGCAGATGCAGCGGATTTGGAGATATCAAAAGGAGTCCCTTGATAATAGTCCCTTAATACCGCAATCAATTGGGGGATGGTGATTTTTCTATCTGGTTTGAGAGCCCAGGGATGAACCCATGCATCCGGATCCTGTTTTAGTGAAGGGGTCAAAAGCTGCTGCGCCCGCCAGACCCGGCGTGCATTGTAGTAGTCGTTTTCCGCTTCTTTTTTCCCGCCGAATATCCTGGCAAAATTGAAAGGAGTCTTTTTCGTTTTGCCGGGTTTCCAGAGTCCCTTTTTGATCGCATAGGATTTTAAATAGGGAGGATAAATAAAGTTCTTTTTATCTTTAAAATTGATTTCTCCAATGCGGTAACCGTTGGCTGCCGCCAGGTAATGGTCATCCGGCACCCGCTGCGCTACCCAACATCTCCCGCCGCCAACTTCGATGTACCACACTTCATTGGGGTCTGCCACGCCGACGCCGCTGGGATAGGCAATGCCATATTTAGAATACATTTCCCCGATGATTTCCACGCACTCCCCGGCGGTTCTGGCACGCTGGAGCGCAATATAACGAACATAACCGGTGACACCCCCTTCTACCAGCGGGTCCAGTTCACGGGCCTTATCGCTTCGGTCCGCTTTTAACGATAAACCCCCGGCAACCGCTACCTGGTACTGGTTGATGGCCTTGGCATCCCCTTCTGCAAATCCATAATAACACTGCATGATTAACAAGCGGTACGTCTGCGGCACCTGGGGAATCTCCAGGCCGGTCTTAAATACAATCATTTCATCCGGGGAGTGTTGTGCTGCCGGGACGATGTGTATCATCGCCGCGATATGACCGGGCAGGTCGTTGTTGTGCGCCAACAGCACCGAACCATCCACTGTCGCATCTTTACCCGCCATAATCAACGTACAGGGAAAGACATGCGAATAAGCAACAATCAATAAAACAAAAAATAAAAAGAAACCAGGGGCGCTTTTTAAAAAAACTGCCCCTGGACCCCGCAAAAATTTTTTATTCATGGTCAGCCTCCGTACCACGCTTCTTTGTGGTATTTCCCATTAGTGCCATTTTATTTCTTTCTCTCTTTCTTTGTGTTCCTTCGTGCTAATTACCGCATTGTAAATGCCTTCGTGGCTAAAGCTAAATCTTAAGACTCATCGTGCTTTATTTCAATATCCAATTCATCCACATCCACCTTCCGTAAACCCAAAAAAGAAATCAAATGATAATATAAAAGCAACGCCGGGATATAAAAGAAAATATTGGGTCCGGGAAGCAAAGCAAGAATTGAGGTAAAAGGAATAGCCAGACCTTCGAAAATCACAAAAATCAACCGCTTTGCCTTCTCCTTTTGAACCCATACTTTAAAAATCCGTTTTGTCCACCGCTCCCACCGCTCAGAAGCCGTAAAACTTTTTTTTCTCTGTTTCTTTCTTCTTTTTTTCTTTTTCTTAGGTTTTATCTTAATGATGATCTTGTGATCCTTTAACTGGGCCATAACTCTCTGCCTGGATAGATACCCCAGAACACGGGGCGCATGTTCTTTTAATAGATCAATGCCTTTTTGAACCCATTTTTTGGGTGAAGAGAGTTCCGGGTATTCCACCATCTCAAGTTTGAAAGTTATCAAATGAAAAATTTCAAACGTAACCGTTTCCATCTTCTAATCCACCACGACAAATTTGCCGTTAGCAGTGGCAATAATGATATTATCTGAATCAATAATCTTGCCCTCGGTCTGGATGAGTCGTCTGCTGGTTTCAGTGACTTTTCCTTTGATGGTAAACTCCTTTTTAAGATGGGCGGGTTTTTTAAAGCGAATGTTCAATTCAGCGGTAACACACTTGAATCCTTTATGAGCAGCGGCTTTAATCATGATTTCATCCATGACGGTGGAAATCAACCCGCCGTGCAGCACGCCTTCCCATCCCTGGAAATGTTTGGGAAAAACAGCGCGAGAGACCATTTCATCGTTTTTTTCATCGTAGGAAAAGGTTAATTTTAAGCCATGGGGGTTTGCTGTTCCACAGACAAAACAATAATTGTCGTCACTGAAGCTTTTTTGTTCCATCTATAATATATACAATATTTGAAGAAAGTGGTCAAGCTGTGATACTGGTTTTTATTTTACCACGAAGACACGAAGGACACAAAGAGAAGAAATTGGCCCTCCGTGCCCCTGCGGTAATTAATACCACAGCGGACACAGAGGACCCTGAGGAAAAGATGCATCGAATTTTTAACTACTACAAATTGAACCGATAGGTGAACTTGATTAAAAACACATTGTGGGGTTTGATAGAAAATAAATCTCTTAAATCGCTGCCAAAAGAAAAATCCCCGGTGATGTCATCGCCGGTTCTGCTTTGCGACCAGACCAGGTAAACCGTAGAACCCGGGAAATATTCCCAGCGCACCACCAGGTTGGAACGGAACTGGAAGAAATTAAAATTGGGATTGTCAAAGGAGTAATCATGAACACTGTCCTGGTTTTCATCGATGAAATAGGTTTCCTGGCCGCTGTCATAACGGATTTCGTCCTGTTGGAAGGTGTGATAACGGTTCTCAAAAGTATCTGCACGGGGATTGGTGATATGTTTAAATGCAGCGTATTTGCCCGCTGAAATAAAGGGCTGCCCATAGAACTGGATAGAGAGGTCCGGTGTGATGCTGAGATTCAACCGCACAGTAATACTGAGGGTTTTTTGGTCCAGTGTGCCAAAAATATACCGCTCTCCGTCTAATGCTTCAATGGTATCGACATACTGCAATAGGTCTTTCCTGATACTAAAGGAAGGCTGCACCGATATCGAAAGGTTTGAGCCGGGGCGGTAGGTGGTGCCGAACCAGACGCTTTTTGAGTCGTATGCGTTATTATACTGGGTGTAATGACTTCCACCAAATTCAAAGCGAAGAGGTTTGCGGGTATCCGTATGAATATTAAACCAGTTTCCCCAGGCTCCGGGTACTCTCAGTGCCGGGCCTCCCCGCAGGGCCGTAGTGGAAAGGGCCTCACCATTGAGGTTAAAACCGAAACCAAATCCCCAATGATTTTTAAATTGGGTATACAGGTTGATGTTCCCACCATCAAAAATATTTTCACCACTGAAGTCCCATCCCCGCCACTGGTTAAGGTTAATACTAATCTCTCTGAAAATGGAAAAAGGTTTCCATATACTGTAACCCACCCAGACCCACTGCATAATCCTGTCGGCACTGCGGAGGTAGCCCACATCATTTAATTCAAGACCTGGTGACCGCCAGGTAACGCCTGTCCAGAACTTCAAACGCCCGCTTCCGAATTTACCGAAGCTAATGGTTCCACCGTGACCGCTCAGAGATGTGCGATTGGGGTCGACAGATAAATGGGTGGCATCAGGACGTTGATAGTAACGCAGTGGTGATTCCTGGGTATTGAGAATCGCCTCTTTATCTCCCCGCACATGGCTGAATACCGTATTAACAGAAAAAACATAGGTTTTATTTTTCCATTTGTGAGAAAAATCAAACCCACCCGTATAAGCGGCACGGTGCAAAACATTAAGGCTGGGGTCAGAATCACTGATGAAACGGTTGGCAGCGGTCACCATTCCACCGATAATGGTTTTACCTTTATTATAATCTTTCTGGAGACGCATCACAAAATAATTGGTCATGGGTTCCACGGTTTCACGGCGCCGTTCTCCTAAAAAATCAATTTCCGCTTCTTCTTTAGAGGTCAAGCTGTCCAATATACCAATGGAGAGCCCGCTTTTGGTTTTACCCGTCAATTTTAACGCCCCCAGGATAGAGGTATTGGTGGGCATATCTAAATATTCATCATCGTTGGTATTCGGTACATGGTGCGGTAAGCGGCCTATCCGGCGAGAATAAAACAGGTTGTCCCAGGAGAAGTCACCATCTCCCAGCATAAGACGGAAATCCATGATATTACGGCCTTCAATAAAAAAAGGCCGTTTTTCTTCAAAGAAGGTCTCAAAAGTGGTTAAATTAACTTCCGACGGGTCGGCTTCCACCTGGCCGAAGTCCGGGTTAATGGTAAAATCCAGGGTTAAATCGCTGGTAATCCCGATTTTGCCATCCACTCCTCCCACGATATTTTGCAATCTCCCTGTGGAAAAGGGGTTGCCCGCTTCTGCTTGGAAGCGTTCCATTTTTCCTACTGTATAAGGAACGATTTCCATTCGGCGTTTGGGTTTAATCCCTAAAATACCGTGCAGTTCACCGAAGCGATGAACCACTCCCGGAGAGTCTTTGGGGATGTATTGCCACCCTGAACGTTCCTGTTTCCGGAACAATTGGCGATCGCACTGGAATCCCCATACCTGCTCTTCGCTGGCCGGAAAGCGCAGTTGACTGAAAGGAATTTTCATTTCAGCCACCCATCCTTTCTCATCCACTGATGTTTTGACATACCAGATGGGGTCCCAGGATGGGTCGTGGTTGTCACCATCCTCGGTAATGGCTTTATCGCATTTCACACCTTTTGCATTCACGGCAAAAGAAAATGCCGTGCGCAAGTCGTGGTAACTGTCGATGTTGACGGCTACCCAGTCGCCGTCGAAATTGTCTCGCCTGGCCAAACGGCGTACGATCTTTCCAGGTTCCGTATCATACGCCCGGATACCCACATAAAGATTCCGTTCATCATATAATATTTTAAACGCCGTCTGTTGGGACGGTTTTTGACCTTCATACGGCTCCAATTGAATAAATTCACTCTCCCACGGCACTTCTTTCCACACCAGGTCATCCAGCTTACCATCGATCACCGGCAGGTGGGGGTTCACATGTTTGGTGGTGTACACCTTTTTGGGGGGCGGTGTGGAACCAAAGGTTAAAGAAAACGAAAATAACTGGAAAAACAAAACACCAAATAAAATAAGTTTCATAAGTTTCATAATTTTCATCTTTTCCTCCTTTTTGTTCTTTAGCCACGAAGGCACGAAGACACGACGTTTTTTTACACAGAGTTCTTTTTTTACGTTGTGCCTTTGTGTCTTTGCTATCTTGTTTTTTCCTCATCATGGCCCTATAATAGTATAACCCCCCTGGTTTTTCGGCGGGAATTGAAATTTAGAACCGCGGAAAGGTTCGAAATTGAAATTCAGAACGTCCCCCCCAAAAAATCACAAATTACAAATCACAAATTACAACACCCCTCCGGCGGGGGCAGCCCATTATTATGTGTGTTCCATGATATACGAATTGATTGTTTTCAAATATTCCCTGAGAGTTGAAATATCCTTTTGTATAATATCAAATACACGGCTGTTGTCTACTTTCCGGTATACATGAACCAGTAAATTCCTGAATTTTGCCATTTCAGCCATTTAAAACCTCTTTTAGATAGGTGTTTGACATGTATTGAAAATCGAAATATTCCTGCCAGGTTCGGCATAGGAACTCCTCCCTGGCGATTTCGTCCCTGGAAAATAAAAGTGAACCCTTTGAAACGCTGTACCTGAAACTTACCTGCGCACAATCCAGGTTAACCACTTTTATATCTATGGGCACATATCGTTCAAAGGTCTCTCCCGGTTTGACCCGGTCTTCCAATTCCAGGGAGAGGTCCATCTCGTAATCAAAGACATCGATTGTTTTTATTTTTTCTTCATCCAGGTAGACAGCCACATCGATATCTTTGAAGTCATCCGTGTTGAGAAATGTCCCCAGGATATAAGCGAACAGTATTTCTTCCCGTTCCATCAGGCAGGTTTTGATTTTTTCCAATATTGCGTTTTTCATTGCCTTTTCATTATGCTGGTAATCCGCTTTATTGTCAAGTCTTTTGTGCTTTTTTGTGGTTATCTCTTCGTGTTTCTTTATGCTCTTCTTTATAGGCCCTCCGCGCCGCGGGGCTTCGTGGCTATCTTTCTCCAATATACCGCATCTGTTCACCGGATGTGAGGTATTTCTTTTTGACCATGGTTTTGAAAAAGGCTGTCAACCCATCACGGGTACCAATGACATTGTCTTCGGCATCCTTTTCCAGGCCGTATTTTTTCATTAGCTTTTTCACCTTTTCTTCGTTATCTTCTTTAAGATTGAGAAAATCCACTATATCTCCATGGATGTTGATGACGACATAATTAAAATGGTCTTCTTCTTTTGATTGGAGCAAATAGTATTGGCGTCGAAGCTTGAGCAAACGGAACCTGGAAGCATCGGAATCTTTCATTTGAATCTCGTATTCCTTTGCTTGTTCATCCCATCTAATCCGGGTCTCCTGGGGTTTATCGCTAAAGTCTTTATATGTCCCGCTTTTAAATCCCGGTGCCTGGATACCTTTGCCCTCCGGTATGACTTCTATATTGCTGCGAATCCCGAAAATATCCACGCACCCGACAGTGGACAGGATTAAAAATAATGCCGCCACACACAACCCGGTATTTCTTGATTTTTTCATTTCATACCTCTTTCATTTGTAAATGCTGCAAAAAAAGTGCCAGGTAAGAAAATCTTGTTTGATTAGAAAACTGCTTTACCACTGTTCTGCCGGTACCTGGCCAGCAATTACCAGTACGTACGTGGCGATGGGAACCTTACAGTAGCACGGTTCCTGTTGGGTACTCATGGGGCAGCCGCACAGGGTTGGCGGATCAGTGATACATTCCGGTACGCTGGGCTGGCACTGGACGCCGTCAATGGAGATGCAGTTGCCCAGCGCAGCAATATCTCCGCCGTACAGTCGTTTCATATGGCGGGAATCCAGGTTAGCAACGGTCTTTTTGTTTAAAACCAGTTTTTTTTGTAGTCGTTTAGGTTTCATGGCATTTTCTCCTTTTTTTTATAAATGAGTGTGCACAATACATAAGAATGTTTTAGCACAAATCCCGGGATTTGGCAAGGAAAAAGTCGCCAGAGTAAAAACCGGCATGTCCCCTTTTTATTTGAAAATTGTGTAACGAAACCGACTTTTTGTTTTGTTCATCTGTTCCCTGCCAATTCAGAAATTATTCTTATGACACATAACCATC
Organism: Candidatus Aminicenantota bacterium; assembly: GCA_011772425.1. Lineage (GTDB taxonomy): Bacteria > Acidobacteriota > Aminicenantia > UBA2199 > UBA2199 > JAKAGC01. The sequence goes on along the minus strand of WVZO01000147.1, from coordinate 14,675 downwards.
GCGATTCATTTTTATGTTCCTTCCTTGCCAATAAACATGTTTTTTTGAGAAAGCATACAGCAGCGGTTTAAACGCTGCAAACGGCACGATAATGGTGGCGGCCAGGATATAAGATTTATACCACAAACCAAACGTCTTCATGCCAACCCAGATCAGCAAATGCCAGGTAAAAAAAATAGATATCGACGGCAGAATGCTTTGCCCCGTAAACAAATCAAAAATTAATACAAATAGACCGCCTGCATGCAGGCAAAACATCCAGCCGGCAACCCCATAAAATACTGCCGGTATATAATAACGTGACCCGATAAACCAACGGTGCCAGATATGCTGAAAATCCTTCGCGGACAAAGCTGGAACAACACATTGAACGGTCTGAACCGCACATTGAACACTTAACCCGGATTCCCGGATCATTTTTGCCATAGGAGTATCCTCGGTCAAGTGACGCTTGAGGAATTCCCAATCAATATATCTTTTTACATCGCCGATTCGCATAACCATTGTCCCACCCAATGCGCCGGGAATTTTTCCCCACATTCCAAACCACCGGATTAGCGGGATAGTACAGAGATTAAACAAATAAGCATGGATGCCGGCATAGAAACTTTTACTCACCGGAACCTGGTTATAAGCAAAAAATAACAGGCCCAGCCCTTTATCATTAGAGAACCTTAAACGAGCTTCATCGATAATGGATTGTTCCAGGCGAATATCGGCATCAACAAAAAAGACAAGTTGGTTTTCGTTTTTCAACTGCTTGAAAGCAAGCTGTTGGCGAACCACTTTGTCATTCTCTTTTTCACCGGTGTACCTTTGAGCCCGGGGAGAGACCCATCTCTTTATTGCCGCATCATCGCCAATTAAAACATTTTCAATTCCTTCAAAATGGGACAATTTTTCCAGGTATTCCGCGGGTAATCTTTCCTCTTTAACCGGTATGACAATATTTACCAGCGGTAGACCCGGCTTGTCTAACCCGGTAAGTACTTTGCCCCGTCTATTATTTAATGCACTCAATATGGCGATTATCCACGATAACGCTGCGGCATAGAACAACCAATGAAATATGATGATTATCTCAGCCATCTATCTCTCTTAATCATGCCTGGTACCGATTTGGGTTAACGCATAAGTCTGCTTCTTATCTCCCCTGGCCAACAGGCAAGAAGCCTCCAAAGCCAATTTGCTTACAGATGCGGTATTGCCTTCGATCACTTTCATATAATCCTTCTTCCTCCTGTAAATACTTCCAAAATCCCGTACAAAATATGATATCATAAACGGAGTTGTGTTTCAATTCCTTTTTCAAAATACACCACTTTTTTTCAAAGAGCTGGTTGTAAGCATTAAGTTACTGCGTTTGGAAGCTTAACTATTTTTACTTCCTTTATCATCTCCTGTTTTGATCTCTTTTTCGGAAGACTCCACCAGTTCCTTATACTCCAGCTTGAATTTCTGGAAAAAACTCAACACCTCATAGCGCAGTAATGGGATACGCTCCATAGACTCCAACAGCTCTTTAACATCATCCATCACGTCTGTCAGGTCCTGATATGTTCTCATTCATGATGAACATTCTAAGAAAAACATTTTTTTTTGATGGGAAATTTAGGCATAATCTTGTCTTGTATCTCCTCACATTCGGTGCTATAATACCCCTTTAAAAATTTCAATAAGGAGTTTACCATTTGTAAAAACTCAAGGAAGGTTGCCATATGAATGATGAGAAAAACGAAAAGAAAGATATCATCAAAGACCAACGCCGGGAGCAGGAGCAAGAAGATATACTGGAAGAATACCTGAAACCCAAACGACTCCAGATAAAATTCTGGCGCTGGGTGATACTTGCCATAGTTTTTGTGATCCTGGTGATTGTTTATAAAACCTGGGTTATCGATCCCACATTACCACCGGAAGAGTTAGTGGCTTCAATGGAAATTTTTAATATCGAGAGCCAATGGATCAAGTCCGAGGAATTGGATACGCCGGATTTCAAAGGCATTGTACTGGTTCCCCAAATTTCCTTCCAGGTTCGCAACATCGGTAAAGCGGAATTGTACTACGTGTATTTCCTGGGAGTTTTCCGTTTGTTGGATCGGCCAAAAGCACTGGGCGAAGGCACGTTTGTGGCCTTTAAAAAACCCCTGAAACCCGGAGAAGAAAGCGAACGAATCACATTAAACTCTAAATTCGGTTACAGGGGATCATCCAAACAAGCCTTTAAAAAATATTACAAAGAATGGCGAAGCGCTATGGTTCAAATTTATGTCAGTTCTGGCACATCCAGGTTAAGTTTTTTAAAGTCTTTCTATATCAGCCGACGAATCGAAGGTCTGGATGTTGATATAACGGTCACAGATAAACAATATAAAGATATCGTTATTGAAGAGGAGAAAGATCAGAAGAAGTAGGCAGTAGGCAGTAGGCAGTAGGTAGTAGGTAGTAGGTAGTAGTGAAGCGGGGAAGAGAGGAGGATAACGATGAGTGCAAAATATGCTGAGGCCGGTAACAGGGGTGAAAGTGTCAGGTCCGACTGTTGGGTGAACCTGAAACTCACGGATACCGGTGGTATACAATTAAAATTAAAAAGTAAAGTAGAGGTTTTATACGGAGATTCGATCCGTCAATTAATAAATGACATGCTGCGGTTTTTTGAGATCACCAATGTGGACATCGAACTGGAAGATGCAGGTGCGGTGCCTTTCGTGATCATGGCACGGCTAGAAACCGCTGTTCGGCGCCTGGGAGTAGACAAAGGAAAAAGGTATTTACCGCTGTGGGAATACCCGGTTCCTGCCAGCAGCCGCGATCGGTTTCGCCGGTCACGGCTTTACCTTCCAGGCGATCAACCCAAATTGTTTATCAATGCCGCTATTCACAAAGGAGACGGCTTAATTCTCGACCTGGAAGATTCAGTGGCACCTCCCAAAAAAGATGCAGCCCGTATTTTGGTAAGAAACGCCTTACGTGCTATTGATTTTAAGGGTGCTGAGCGCATGGTCCGGATCAATCAACTGCCCCTGGGAGTCGAAGACCTGGAAGAGATCATTCCCCAAAAACCCCATTTGATTTTGATTCCCAAAGTGGAAACCCCGGACCAGGTCCAGCAGATTGATAAAAAAGTAGATGAAATCCTGGCAAAAGAAAAAAACGTGCAGGAGGTGTTTTTTATGCCTATCCTGGAAAGTGGAAAGGGTATTATCAATGCTTATCCCATTGCGGTAGCATCCAAACGAAATGTGGCCCTTGCCATCGGGTTGGAAGACTATACCGCAGATATCGGTACACAGCGGACCAATGAAGGGCGTGAAAGTTTTTTTGCGCGTTCTATGCTGGTAAACGCTGCCCGGGCAGCGGGTATCCAGGCGATTGATACGGTGTTTTCCGATGTTGATGATATGGAGGGGCTGCGGGAAAGTGTGCGGGAAGCAAAGGCCCTGGGGTTTGACGGGAAAGGCTGCATCCATCCTCGCCAGATTCGGGTTATCCATGAAGCGTTTGCACCAGGGGCAAAGGAGATCGAAAAAGCCAAAAAAATCGTGCTGGCTTTTGAAGAGGCAGAAAGAAAAGGGCTGGGTGTGGTTTCGCTGGGCAGTAAGATGATCGATCCACCGGTGGTGAAACGAGCCCTGCGAACCATTGATATGGCGGTTAAAGATGGAATCATCCCGGAAGGATGGAGGAAGGAAAATGAGTGAATATAATTATAAAACTGAAATAAATGTGGTGGGTCGCGACGTATTGGTGGAAATCAACGGCAAATCTCATGTACCGTTTCAGGGTGTAGGGAAGTATCAACCCATTGGCAGCAAAGCAGCACCCCCGATTCGTTCCTGCAAAGATTATCCGGACAGCGGCGACAAGTGGGTGGAGAGCATTAAAGAAGCGTTAAAACGCTGCGGCATCAAGGACGGTATGACCATTTCTACGCATCACCATTTACGCAACGGTGATTATGTGGCGAACATGGTATTTGACGCTGCTGCCGGGCTGGGAGTTAAAGATTTACGTTGGTTCCCCAGTGCCTCGTTTCCCTGCCATGCACCTATAATTAAGCACCTGGAAAACGGGGTGGTTCATCACATAGAAGGCAGTATGAACGGACCTCTGGGAGATTACTGTTCCCAGGGGAAGATGCGCGGTACGGCTGTATTACGGTCCCACGGCGGCCGGTACCAGGCAGTGCAGGACGGTGACGTGCATATAGACATCGCTGTGATATCTGCACCCGCGGCCGATGCGTTTGGCAATGCCAATGGTGTCCGGGGCAAAGCCGCTTGCGGACTGCTGGGATTTGCCCTGGCAGATTCCCAGTATGCGGACCATGTCATTATTGTCACCGACAACCTGGAACCCTTTCCCTGTATCCCCTGGCAAATCCAGGGCAATTACGTGGATTACGTGGTAGAAGTGGATTCTATTGGCGATCCCACCAAGATCATTTCCGGTACCACCCAGTTGACGCGGAGCCCGGACCGATTATTGATCGCTGAAATGGCAGTGCAATTTGCCGTAGAGGCCGGGATCGTCAAGGATGGTTTTTCGTTCCAGGCAGGAGCGGGGGGTACGTCCCTGGCTTTTGCGGTATTCTTACGGGATTTTATGCAGAAACATAACGTCAAAGCCCAATTTGTGCGGGGGGGCTCGACAAAATACCTTACCGACATGCTGGAACAAGGCCTTACCGGTTATATTTTGGATGGTCAAACCTTTGACCTGGAGGGTGTGCGCTCCATGAGAGACAACCCCAGGCATCAACATACCAGTCCCTTTACCAGTTACAACTACCACGGCAAGGGTAATTTTGCCTCCATGATAGATGTGGTGGTGTTGGGCGCCACAGAGGTGGATGTTAATTTCAACGCCAACGTGGTGACCCATTCGGACGGAAAACTGCTGCACGGCATCGGCGGATGGCAGAACTGTTTGTTTGGAAAATGCGTAATTCTTCCTATTCCTCTTTTCAGGGACCGTATCCCTGTGCTGGTGGACGAGGTCACCACCCTGGTGGGACCCGGTGAACTGATCGATGTCATTGTCACAGAGCGGGGGATTGCTATTAATCCCAAACGGCAAGATTTGCTAAAAGCCCTTTCCGGTTCCAGGCTGCCTATTCGCAGCATTGAAGAATTAAAAGCCGAAGCAGAGAAGGTCTGCGGCGGAAAACCCGCCAAACCCAAATTAGGAGAAAAAGTGATTGCTGCAATCAAATGGGTGGACGGGACCGTGATTGACTGCGTCAAACAGGTAGAGGAATAACCTCCTGAAATTACATTTTAACATAAAGTCGGTTTTTTTCAAGATACCAGTGCTTATTAAAAATGCAGGTAACATTTTTATGATATCCTAATATAAAGCGTTTATAGTTGAGCCTTTGACCTGTTGAAAGGTAACATATTTATCGATTTACACCTAACCATGGGTGTGATATATAAACTTTCGTAATGCGAAACCGAACTCAAATGGATCAATCATTTCTCTTTTATTAGTTATTAGTGCAGTTGAAGAAGTCTAGAGGCGGAAGCCTGAATATCATATTCAAAACCCTATTATCGAATCGATATGAACTTTATTCAAAATTAATAGCATGAATAGATGAATTTCCAGGAGAATGAAACTTAAGATGGATAAGACAGTGAGGAGATTTAATTGATGAGCATAATACGTTTATTGGCTAATCTTAAAAGTTTGGGAGTTAGCATTCAATTGCAGGATGATAAGTTAAAGATCCATGCACCTAAGGGAAAATTAACAGCAGGTTTATTAAATGAATTAAAAGAGAAAAAAGAAGAGGTTATTGGATTTTTACGAAGAGCTGATGCAGCAGGCAGCTATGTTTCAATCGATCCGGTAGAAGAGAAAGAATACTATGCGTTATCTTCACAACAGAAACGGTTGTATTTTATCCAGCAGATGTCCCCGGAAAGCGCTGCTTATAATATTTCTATGGAGATGCGCCTTCGTCCTGATTTCGGTAAAGATAAGGAGAGGATAGAATCAATACTGAGGCAGTTGATATCCCGTCATGAAAGTTTAAGGACGTCGTTTGAGATGGTTGATGGTCAGCCAGTGCAGCGGATACATGATGAAGTAGAGTTTGCCATCGAGTATTATGATCAGGAACTGCCCTCTTTTTCCACTTTTATCCGTCCTTTTGATTTATCTAAAGCCCCGCTGCTGAGGTCGTGTATCATAAAAGAAAATGGTAATCATTATACCTGGGTGAGGGATATGCATCATATCATAGCGGATGGCACTTCACAGAACATACTGGAAAAAGAGATTGTCGCCCTGTACAGGGGGGAAGCTCTCCCGGAATTAAATGTGCAATACAAAGATTATTCAGAATGGCAGCGCAAGGAGGAGCAGCAGAGACTAACGAAAAAACAGGAAAGATACTGGCTTAACGAATTTTCCCGGGAAATTCCGGTTCTAAATTTACCGGCTGATTTCCTCAGGCCCATGGTACAGAGTTTTGCCGGCAGACAGTTGAGTTTTTTTATAAATAAAGAAATAACCGGCATGTTAAAGGAACTTTGCCAGGAGAAAGATATTACGTTATATATGGTTTTATTATGCGTTTTCACTATCCTATTATCGAAGTTAAGCGGCCAGGAAGACATCATCATAGGCACACCTATAGTCGGCAGGAGACATGCAGACCTCCAGGATATCTTCGGTATGTTTGTCAATACCCTGGTAATGAGGAATTACCCGGAGGGAGATAAAGGATTCCTGGAGTTTTTAGAAGAGGTAAAAGTTCGTACCCTTGCTGCCTATGAGAACCAGGAGTATCAATTTGAAGACCTTGTGGATCGTGTCTCGGTAAGGAGGGATACCAGCCGGAATCCATTGTTTGATGTGACATTTAACTTAATGACCCAGGCGGACTTTCGAGGAGATATAATCCAGGTTGATGCGGAGGCAATCAGAGATGGAGGCGAATGCAATGCAAATTTTGATATTATGTTTCAGGGAGTGGAAATGAATGGAATGATCTACTTTACTGTGAATTATTGCACAAAGCTATTCCGAAAAAAGACCATAAAAAGGTATATCAATTATTTCAAAAAAATATTGTTGGAGATTAAAAAGAATGCCTCCGGGAAGTTGTCTTCAATCGAAATCATATCAGGAGAAGAGAAGAAACAGTTATTGGTGGATTTAAATGATACCGCATCGGGATATCCCCGGGACAAAACGATTCATGAATTATTTGCGGAGCAGGCAGAGAAAACGCCTGACGGCGTTGCTGTTGTCGGGCATGGATGCATGGATGCATGGATGCATGGTAATATTTCTATTACTTTCAGAGAATTGAATAAAAAATCCAATCAATTGGCCCATTTATTGAAGGAAAAAGGCATTGGGCCTGATACCATTGTAGGCATCATGGTTGAACGTTCCATTGAAATGATCATGGGGATAATCGGCATATTAAAGGCAGGCGGCGCCTATATGCCGATTGATCCGGATTATCCCCGAGAACGCATCGATTACATGTTAAAAGACAGTGGTGCCAGAGTTCTGTTGAAGTGCAACAATAATGGACTGGACAAATCCGAAATTCGAATATCTAAATCCGAAACAAATCCAAATGACCGAAATTCAAATGACCAAAACAGGATAGCACCATGCATTGTTTTGAATTTTGAACATTTGAATTTTGAATTTGTTTCGAATTTCGAAATTCGTGCTTCGAATTTTAGTCCCTCAAATATGGCTTACATTATCTACACCTCTGGAACCACGGGGCGGCCCAAAGGCTGTATGATCGAACACCGCAGCGTGGTGCGTTTGCTGGTCAACGACAGATTCCAATTTGATTTTGGACCTGCTGATGTCTGGACCATGTTTCATTCATACTGTTTTGATTTTTCCGTCTGGGAAATGTGGGGTGCTCTTGTGTATGGTGGACGATTAATTATTGTTCCCCAAATGACGGCCAGGGACCCACGGCAGTTCCTGGAACTGTTGAAAAAACAACAGGTTACTGTGTTAAACCAGACCCCGGGCGCGTTTTACCATCTTAGCGATGAAGCATTAACGGATGCCGGTCACCTGTCGAATCTCAGGTATGTTATTTTTGGGGGTGAGGCCCTGGCTCCGGCAAGGTTAAAGGAGTGGAAGGTGCGTTTTCCCCAAACTCGACTGATTAATATGTACGGGATCACAGAGACCACGGTACATGTTACATTTAAAGAGATTACCCACAGGGAAGTCCGGTTAAATGAATGTAATATTGGCAGACCGATTCCCACCTTGAGTATTTATATAATGGATAAATACCTGAGATTGCAGCCTCTGGGTGCGGCCGGGGAGTTGTGTGTAGGTGGTGAAGGGGTTGCCAGGGGTTATTTGAATCGCCCGGAGTTAACTGGGGAGAGGTTTTTTTCTATCTCTTATAAGTCCTATAGGTCCTATAGGACCTATAATTCTAAAAAAATCTACAAAACCGGGGATTTGGCTCGTTGGTTACCGGATGGCGAACTGGAATACCTGGGGCGCATTGACCTTCAGGTTAAAATCCGTGGGTACCGGGTTGAACTGGGAGAAATCGAGTACCATTTAAAAATGCACCCTGAGATAAAAGAAGTGGTGGTGGTAAATGTAAATATAAACAGAAATAATAGGGGACAAAATTACTTGTGCGCGTATTTTGTGGTCCGGCAATCGTCGGCTGAGGAAGGAATAGAAAATGAGGTTGAGAAGAAACTTTCCGTATCTGATTTGAAGAAGTACCTGGCAGAGAAGTTACCCGATTATATGATTCCTGCCTATTTTGTAGAAATGGATAAAATACCGCTCACTGCCAATGGAAAAGTTGATGGGAAAATGCTGTCGCAGTCCTGGGAAACCCACATCCATTTGGACTCTGCTTATGTGGCACCCGAAACCGGTATGCAGAGAATTATTGCGGAGACCTGGAAAGAGGTGTTGAATCGGGATAAGGTGGGAATCCGGGATAATTTTTTCGACCTGGGGGGAAATTCCCTGGATTCTATCGTGGTTATCAATAAATTGCAGGAGAAACTAAAAAGAGAAATCCCTGTTGTCACGTTGTTTACCTATCCTACTATCAGCTCCCTGGAAGGTTATTTGCAGCGCGGCGAAGGTAAAGGTGATGAAGTTCCTGGCGAGAACGCATCCGAATCTGAACGTTTCCAACTGATCGATGAAGGCAAAAACCTCATGCAGCAGACCTTAATAAAACTGGATGAAGGAGATTGATATGAAAGAAATGAAGGGAAAAGGTTCTTTAACCGGTTTGGAAATAGCAGTAATCGGTATGGCCGGGAGGTTCCCGGGTGCTGAAAATATCGACGCCTTTTGGGAGAATGTAAAAAATGGGGTGGAGTCTGTGGCGTTTTTCTCGGATGTAGAGTTGTCGGCAGCCGGTATTGATCCGTCATTAATTAAAAACCCCAATTATGTTAAAGCCAAGGGATGCCTGGAAGATATTGAATATTTTGACTCTGAGTTTTTTGGTTATACTCCCCGGGAAGCAGAGATCATGGACCCCCAGGTGCGTTTGTTTCACGAATGTGCCTGGCATGCGCTGGAAAATGCCGGTTATGATCCGTGGTCTTACCATGGTTTAATCGGGCTTTATGCGGGGTACAGCCCGAATATGTCCTGGAAAATGGGGAATTTATTTCGAGGAAGAAGTTCTTCGGAACAGTTTCAAAATGAGAATTTAAATAGTTTTTATTTTAGTACCCTCATTTGCTATAAATTGAATTTAAAAGGAGCGGGAGTGACGGTAAATACTGCCTGTTCAACATCATTGGTGGCGATTCATATGGCATGTCGTGCGTTATTAACCGGTGAGGCAGATATGGCGGCAGCAGGTGGGGTGACGGTAACGCTTCCGGCAAAGAACGGTTATTTTTATGAAGAGGGGATGATCCAATCCCCGGATGGACACACCCGGGTTTTTGATGCCCGGGCAAAGGGGACGGTGCCGGGTAACGGTGTCTGTATTGTCGTATTGAAGCGATTGACAAAAGCCCTTAAAGACAGGGACCATATATATGCGGTGATTAAGGGTACGGCCATTAATAACGACGGTAATCGCAAAGCTGGATATACGGCCCCCAGTGTAAATGCCCAGGCAGAGGTTATTCGTGCTGCCCAACGGGTGGCAGAGGTGGAAGCGGAGAGCGTTACTTATGTCGAGACCCACGGCACGGGAACCCCCCTTGGGGACCCGATTGAAATTGAGGCATTGAAAAAGGCATTTAAGACGGATAAAAAAAGGTTTTGCTGCCTGGGGACCTTAAAAGCCAATGTGGGGCACCTGGATTCTGCAGCCGGCGCAGCCGGTTTTATTAAGGCTGTATTGGCCCTGAAGCACCGGGTCATTCCTCCGGCCGTTAATTTCGAGTCGCCCAACCCAAAGATCGATCTTGAGAACAGCCCCTTTTATTTAAATAAGGGGTTAATGGAATGGAAGGCAGGGGAATTTCCCCTGCGGGCCGGGGTCAGTTCCTTTGGTATCGGTGGGACAAATGCCCACGTGGTGTTAGAGGAATGGCCGGAGGACAGACGGTCAGACGGTCAGAAGGCAGACGGTCATAAGCCCCAATTGATTCTTCTTTCTGCCAAAACCCAATTTTCCCTTGATGAAAATACCCACAACCTGGGGGAATATCTAAGCAAACACCCGGAGGTGACTCTCGCCGATGCAGCCTATACCTTGCAGGTGGGAAGAGCGGTTTTTAGCCATCGACGAATGTTGGTCAGTCGGGACCGGGATGAGGCCATCCACGCGTTGTTATCCCCGGGTTGCGAAAACCTTCGTAATTATTATACCGAGTTGGAGGATAAACCGGTGGTGTTTATGTTTCCCGGCCTGGGAACCCAGTACGTTAATATGGGATTGGGACTTTATCAAACAGAACCGGTATTCCGGGAAGAAATGGACCGCTGTTTCGATATCCTGGATTCCCTGGTGGACGACAACGTCAAAGAAATTCTTTACCCGGCTGAACCCACGCCTGGCATTGATCACATTGAAATTGCCCAAATCGTTGTTTTTATATTTGAATATGCCCTGGCAAAATTGCTGATAAAATGGGGAATAAAACCCCATTCAATGATTGGTTACAGTTTTGGTGAATATGCGGCGGCATGTCTTTCCGGGGTATTTTCCCTGGAGGATGCATTGAGGTTGGTGGCAGCCAGGGGACGATTGATCCGCGATATTCCTGCCGGTGGGATGTTGAGTGTTCCCCTTAAAGAAGAAATGGTGAGGCCGCTGCTGAATAATCAATTATCCATCGCCATTGATAATGGTGCCTCTTGTATTGTTTCCGGTTCCAATGAGGCCATCGATGCCTTTGAAAAGCAAATGAAAGAGAAAAAATATTTGTGTATTCGCTTGCAGGCCTCTCACGGCATCCATTCAATGATGATGGATACGATTTCAGACCAATTTGAAAGGGAAGTCAGTGGGTTGACATTAAATAAGCCTCAGATTCCATTTATATCAAATGTGACGGGTAAATGGATAACGGTTGAAGACGCTGTGAATCCCGGTTACTGGGTCAACCATTTGCGGGAGACGGTGCGATTTGCCGACGGGCTGCAAGAATTGGTGAAAACCGAGAACGCCGCCTTTGTGGAAGTGGGACCCGGGGTTGTTCTCAGCACGCTGACATACCAGTATATTGATAAGGAATCCAATCATTCGGTAGTCAACCTGGTCCCATCGCCGGACCAGAAGGTAGCGGATGTGGAATACGTATTGGGAAAAATCGGCCGGTTATGGCTTTATGGGAAACAGGTTGACTGGTCCGGGCTTTATTTGGGCCAGCAGAGAAACAGGGTGGTTTTACCTTCCTATTCGTTTGATAAGTTGTATTACAGTGTTGATCTTCCCATGCAAAATTTGAGGTTTTGGGGCGGGCCTGGTGAGGAACCGGTGGAGAAGAGGCCGCCTTTGGCAGCAGCACAGGTATACCGGCAGCGACAATCCCCAAGAACTCCTGGTTACGAGGCACCCGGGAATAAAGCTGAGCAAATGTTAGTGGATATGTGGGAGGAATTACTGGGGATTGCCCCCATTGGTATTCATGATAATTTGTTGGAGATGGGGGTGGACTCTCTTAAAGGGATATCCTTTGTCAATAGGCTCAAGGAGGTGATGGGAGAGATTATTCATATCACCGCCATATTTGATGCCCCCACCGCGGCGGAGCAATCTGCTTATTTCAGCAAACACTACCCGGAAAGTTTTGGACAATTAGTGGGGGATGAGGAAGAAGCAATTGAGGAGGGGCAGCGCCAGCCTGGTAAAGAAGAGGAAGGCGTTACTATTGAGAAAATTATGAGGTTTCGACGGTTAATGCGTCCGCTGCCGCCTTTGAGTAAAATAGATACCCCCAGGAATCCATCGGCCGTATTTGTTCTATCGCCGCCCCGTACCGGTTCCACATTGCTTCGTGTTGTATTGGCCGGTCACCCCAGGTTATTTGCGCCGCCGGAGTTAAACTTGATGCTCTATAATACCCTCCTGGAAAGAAAAACTCAACTTGCCGGTCCGGCAGCTTCCCACCTCCAGGGCACGCTTCGAGCCATTATGGAGATAAAAGGGTGCAGCATAGAAGAAGCAGAGGAGATCATGGAACAGTTTGAAGCACAGGGGATGACGACTCAACAATTCTATTGTCAACTGCAGGAGTGGATAAGGGATCGAAACCAGGTATTGGTGGATAAATCTCCTGGTTATTCTACCTGCCGTGAAAGCCTTGAGCGTATTGAAATTTATTTCCAGGACCCGTTTTATATTCACCTGATGCGTCACCCTTACGGCATGATCCATTCGTACGTGGAAGCCAAGATGGATTTACTAGCCGGGCAGCAATTAACGGATGCCTTTTCCCTTTCCCGGCGGGAATTTGCCGAGGTGAGCTGGACAGTGGGTGTTCAGAATATCCTGGAATTTTTGGCTCATATTCCCGCGGAACGTCAATTGGATATTAAATTCGAAGACCTGGTCAGCAAACCTGAAAAAACTGTCCGGGATATTTGCCGGTTTTTGAACCTGGAATTTCATCCGGATATGCTTCAGCCTTACCTGGAAAAGAAAAAACGAATGACTGACGGTGTGTACTCGGAAGGTAATATGATTGGCGATCCCAAGTTTCACCAGCACAAAGCCATTAATCCTGTGGTGGCAGACAACTGGAGGAAACGCTATAAGGAAGATTTCCTGGGTGAGCCCACGTTACTGGCAGCGAAATCATTGGGGTACACCTCCATCCGGGAACAGGAACATATGGATGGTATGAATAAGGATAAAAAGAAAGCCAAAAAAGTAAGTTTGATCATCAGTGATAGGAACCTGGAACTGCTGCGAGGGGAGCCTGAGGGAGACAAGCATCTCTTTTTAATACATGATCGAAGTGGAGATATAGGTGGATATATTGAATTAGGCAGGCACTTAAATAATGGGTTTAGTTGTTGGGGAATCCGACCGGATGAATTGGTAAACTATACGCCTCAAAATTTGACCATTGAAGAGACGGCGGAGAAGTACGTTCAAAAGATAAAGAAAGTTCAATCCCGGGGTCCCTATCATATTGCCGCGTGGTCCTTCGGCGGTAGAATTGCCTTTGAAATGGTCCTGCAATTGGAGCAAATAGGAGAACCTGTTGCCTGTTTTACTCTTATCGATTCCCTGGGGCCTCCAGGTGATGGGGATAAAAATATTTCTCCATTTACTCTTGAAACAGAGAAACGTTTCATAAAAAAATATTTACCAGGCGGGGAATTTGAAGAAAAATTGGAACGTATAGACGAGATTAATGATATCTGGCCATTTGTAGTGGATTATTTAAGGTCCAATAATGTGGATGTGGAATTAATCAAGAGAATCGTGAAAGAGTCCGAAATTCAATTTGTACCAGACTACCAGAGGCTTGGGATCGAGCATTTAATTACTTATCTAAATGTTGGCCGGACATATGAGAATGCAGGGTTACGCTATATCCCCCAAGGAAAGATCCATACACCGGTTCATTTCTTTGCTGCCAGCCAATCAACGGTAATTAACAGGGAGCGCTGGGATGATTACTGCCATAAACCGATAACCTATCATAAGATCAACGCTGCTCATTATACCATACTTAAAATGCCGGCACTGGGTGAGTTTGTGAAAAAATTCCGCGAAGTAATGGCAGGTGAATTGTATTAAAAGCTGCTGTACAAAAGACAAACATCAAGGAGTTATCATGAGAAATAAGAATCATCCGGCCAATTTAGAAGTTGTGGCCAATCAAAAAATTAAGGAAAGAAATTATTGGCTGGATAAGTTATCCGGGGAATGGGTTAAAAGTACCTTCCCTTACAGTTGTCAAAAGGAGAAAAAAGAAAACCTTCCTGAAGATAATTTTCATTTAGAAACGTTTAGATTTTCCGGGGAGCTTTTTTCAGCGTTGATGACATTAAGCACCCAAAAAGACATTAAACTATATATTATTTTAGCAGCAGGTTTGGTGCTGCTTGTGAATAAATACAATACATTTACAGGAGAGGGTGATATTACAATCGGTTCTCCGATTTACAAACAGGATATTGATGGGGAATTTGTCAACACGGTCCTGATATTAAGAAATCAATTGCAGAAGGAGATGACATTTAAGGAATTGTTATTACAGGTGAGGCAG
>WVZO01000317.1 GCA_011772425.1 Candidatus Aminicenantota bacterium | reverse complement strand
TTTTGCCATGTTACCCTCCTGCTTATTGATTTAAATCTTATAATACCTGCCCAGGTTTGAAAATAATTTACCTGGCACCATTCTTTTGTGGACAGGCAAACGATTCAGTCATCGGTTTTGCCGACAGCGATAATGAAAGCGGTCACTTTTTTACCCCCGGTCTCATGGTTCTGCGGTTCACACTCTTCACCCACAGGAGTCCGGGTATCAAAGATAACCAGGTAACCTTCATGTGCAGCCTCTGAAGCCAGGTATTTTTCCGATACCTGGGTAAGCCCGTCATTAAGCGTACGGGTAAGATTCCCGCGATTCATTTTGGTCTCGATAATATACTTTTTTCCTTTGTAGGTTAGGAGAATATCCATTCTTCCCAGCCCGCTTGATACTTCATAACGAAGCTCTCCTTTTCCCCCTCTCACAAATTGATACAGCCAGGCAGTCAGCAAAAATTGCCCGGTTTTTTCATAAGGTTTGTCTTCTTTATAAAATGCCCTTACCCCAATTTGCGAAATGTATTGATCGAAATCCAGGAGTATCCGTTCCATATCCAGCCTGTCTCCAGGGAGCGTGTATTTCCGGATCGGTATCTCCTCGTAAGCTTGCGCTTCTTTAAAAAAGGTCTTAACATACCTGGCCCGGTAAATGCTGTTGGCAACAACGGCTTTTCCGTTTCGATCTTTTATTAAACCGTACTGCTCCAGCCAGCCCTGGTCCTCATTATCAGGGTAATATTCCACGTTATCGAACACGATTTCGATAAAGGTTTCTTTGTATAGTTTTGCTTTTTCATAAAGATTATCGAAATGATCGTTTTTCTCTCTCAGCAGCAGTTGAATTGCCTTTTCTACATCCTTTTCATCAATGGGCTCCACGGTTCCGGGTTTAATATTCACGGTCAGAATCGTTGCCAGCCGGTTCACCAGCCAGGGCTGGCCTTCGGTTTCTTCATAAACCTTTTTTACCGCCTCTTCGCTAAAAGGCTGGTTGGTTTCTTCGGTATATTGAGAATAGAGATCGCGCACATTTTTTAAAGAAAAAGGCGGTAAGTCCACCTGGTCGGCGATATTAAAGGGAGATACTCCGCCCACGATAAGTTTGGTGATATTTCTTATTCCCACCAGTCCCACGGAATAAAGGGCTTTTGGCTTTATTTCTTTATATTCCAGGTATAAATCCCGTATCGTGTTTAAAAAATCCTCCAGTTCATCCCTGGGAATCCCGTCAAACTCATCGATAAAAATGACAATTTTTTTGAATTCGATGATCCGGTTTAATTCTTCAAATAATTCTCCAAAAGAAATATGATCGGTCAATCGATGATGATTTAAATAGGATTTAATTTTATCCAGCTTTTGACAGGCGACGGCGGTTAAACGCTCAACCAATTGGCTGTAGAGTTTTTTTTGAACCTGGGCGTAGAACCTTCCCCGGTTTAATTTTTTGTATTTCTGGAAGCTAAGGATTACGGCGGCATAGGTGGGGTCTTGATGTAATTCCTTGCAGAAATGTTTCAGGTAAGTAGTTTTACCGCTTTGCCTGGGGGCAAATATAGAAAAGTACCGGCCCCGGTCCACCATGGTTTTGATATCCTGGTTATCGGTATTGACGACATTTTCTAAAGAAACATAGTAGGACGCTTCCGGGTTTACCGATCCGGATTTTTCAAAGGTTCGTTTCGGTTTTCGATAGCTTTTTTTGTTTATATTTGTTTTTGTTCCTGTCATGGTTTTATCTTATGGTAATCATGCAAGTTTGTCAAGACCGGGAGAAAAGAAAAACCGATTTGATGTATGTGCAATTTTTATTTATTCTATTGGTTTTGTTTCTCAGCCTTTAAGCTAAGGGCTGTCCAGATCGCACCGCCGGTATCCGGCAGAGTTAAGAGGATCAAGGTAGGCGGAGCATAGTCCAGTAGTACGAACACCGCGAAAAATACGAGAACCGAGAGGCGACCCACTACGGTGGCCTTGAAAAAAGCCTTTAATTCGTTCCGTGCCGCCTGCACGTAGTAATAACCCAGGATGATTACCAGCATCCCGGTGATACGTACCCAGACCTCGTTGGCTTCAGGAAAGTCAAAAGGAGCCAGGAGAACATTGGGTATTATCAAAAGCATGGGACCAAGAATGAAAAGATACAGTGCGAAAATAAACATACTCTTTGCGGATTTACTCATCGTTCAACCTCCGTTTGGCCCGGACCGGGCCGTTAAAATAGTTTGTGACAAAGATATTATATTGAAAATCAATACCTCTTTCAAGAGTACAAGAGAGCAAGATAAGGGGATATGCAAGAAAATTCACTCGATAACTAACAAATCGTAGGAAAGATGCAAATTATCAAATCTTCTATTTTACTTTTGAATAAATTTCTCCTAAAGCTCTGGCTGCCTCTTTACGAACATCAGATTTTTCATCCTTATCATTTAGGGCCTGGATAAGCTTTTCAACAGCTTTCTCTGATTTTATTTTTCCTAAAGCTTTGGCTGCCTCTTCACGGACGTCAGAATCTTTATCCTTTAGAGCCTGGATAAGCGCATCAACAGCTCTAACTGAATTAATTTCCCCTAAAGCTAAAGCTCTGGCTGCCTCTTCACGGACGTCAGAATCTTCATCCTTATCCATCAAAGCCCTGATAAGCGGTTCAACTGCTTTCTCTGATTTTATTTCTACTAAAGCTCTAGCTGCTGCCCAACGAACATTAGAATTTTTATCCTTTAGCGCCTTGATAAGCGGTTCAACTGCTTTTTCTGATTTTAATTTTCCTAAAGTTTCGACTGTCCACATATTGACATAAAGAATTTTATCATCCAGAGCCTGGATAAGTGCTTCAACAGCTTTCTCTGATTTTATTTCTCCTAAAGCTCTGGCTGCCGCCTCACGGATGTCAGAATCTTCATCCTTATCCTTTAGAGCTTGTATAAGCGGATCAACAGCTTTTTCTGATCTTGTTTCTCCTAAAGCTCTGGCTGCTGCCTCACGGATGTCAGAATCTTCATCCTTATCCTTTAGAGCTTGTATAAGCGGTTCAACAGCTTTTTCTGATCTTGTTTCTCCTAAAGCTCTGGCTGCTACCTCACGGACGTCAGAATCTTCATCCTTATCCTTTAGAGCTTGTATAAGCGGATCAACAGCTTTTTCTGATTTTATTCCTCCTAAAGCATAGGCTGCTATCCTACGGACATAAGAATCTTCATCCTTTAAAACCTGTATAAGCGGATCAACAGCTTTTTCTGATTTTATTTCCCCTAAAACTCTGGCTGTTGCCTCACAGACTTTATAATCTTCATCTTTATCCTTTAGAGCCTGGATAAGCGTTTCAGCAGCTTTTTTTGATTTTATTTCTCCTAAAGCTTTGACTGCCTCCTCACGGACTTCGGGATCTTTATCCTTTAGGGCCTGGATAAGCGCTTCAACAGCTTTTTCTGATCTTGTTTCCCCTAAAGCTTTGACTGCTGATTTACGGATATGATAAGAAATTCTATTTTCATAAATTCTATTTTTTAGAACTTTTATAAGCGGTTCAACAGCTTTTTCTGGTTTTATTTTTACTAAAGCATTGGCTGCTAGCCAACGGACATTATAATCTTCATCTTTTAGGGCCTGGATAAGGGGTTCAACGGCTTTTTCTGATTTTATTTCCCCTAAGGCAAAGGCTGCTATCCTACGGACATGATCATCTTCATCCTTTAGAGCCTGGATAAGTGGTTCAACGGCTTTTTCCGATTTTATTTCCCCTAAATTCTTTAAAGATTCGACTATATACATACCGACATGAGAAATTCTATCTTTTACCGCCTGGATAAGCCCTTCAACAGCTCTTTCTGAATTTATTTTTAATAAGGCTTCGACTGTTGCCCTATCTAAATCATGACTAACCCTGGCCCCAGGCTTTAGAACCTGGATAAGCGCTTCAACTGCTTTTTTTGATTTTATATCTCCTAAAGCTTCTGTTGTTTTAGTTACAACACCTTTCTTTGACTTTATTTCTCCACATCCAATAAAAAGGCTTAATAGACAAAAAAATATTAAAATAACTCTGCTTATAGATTTTATTTTTTTGCTTGTTTTCTTGTTTAGCCTCAGTTTTTTGTTTAATTTTTTGGTTTTCATGGTGATAATCCTCCTTTTTTATATGAAATTTGGGCTGAATTGGCTGAACATGTTAAAAAATGCCTTCTATTTATTACCATCATTCTTTTGTAAGTAATAATATACACATTCAAAAAAAAAGTCAAACCCTTTTTAAAAAAAAGGAATGGAGGAAAAGGGGAAAAGAGGATAAGGGGACATGCAAGGAAATCTATCAAGCAGTAATTTCAAAGAAAACTTCCTTATACTTTAAACTATCCGCAGCGTATTTTAGTGCTTCTTTGATGTGCGCATCGGTCAACTGTGGATAATAGTGGAGAATCTCTTCAACCGTATTCCCGGCCGAAATAAAATCCAGGACAGTATAAAGTGGAATTCGTGTTCCTCGAAAAACCGGACTCCCACCGGCAATGCCCGGATTTATTTCAATATAATTATAATTCATTTCAAATGCTCCGAATCTTATTATGAATAAATTGACTTGATTTGTCAACCGTTTTCTTGACTTTAATCAGCTTAACCGGGAGATTTTTTTAATCATTCTCCTTTGCGTTTTGTTCATTCATATCGCAGTGCCTCCACCGGGTTGGCTGCAGCAGCCCTGGTAGATTGATAACCCACACTCAACAGGGTAATCAACAGGCCTAACACACCGGCCAGCAAAAAGGGCCAGATTCCCATAGGTGCACGATAGGCGTAGACCTGCAGAAACTTGCTCATAAGCAAGAATGCGATGGGCCAGGCTATGAAATTGGCCACCAGGACCCATTTCAAAAATTCTTTGGACAATAATTGAATAATGCCCGATACCGTCGCACCCAGTACCTTGCGGATGCCTATTTCCTTGGTGCGCTGCTCTGTCAAAAAGGATGCCAGACCAAATAATCCCATGCATGAGATAAAAATCGCAAGACCGGTAAAAACCCAAAACACTTTTCCTATAATCGCTTCAAGGAAGTACATTCGATTTAGCCGGTCATCCAGGAAGGTAAATTCAAAGGGATACTCAGGGGCAAAGGATTTCCACTGACCTTTTATAACATCCAACGTATCGTGAATATTCCCGGACAGCAGCCGCACAATCATATGACTGGTATTCTGGGGAGCGAGCTTTATAACCATTGGGTTGATCTTATTACGCAGATATTCAAAATGAAAATCTTTAACAACACCGATAATTTTGCTCTTGCCCCATATGGACATGTGTTTTCCCAGGGGATTTTCCATTTCCATTTGTTTGACGGCTTCTTCATTGACGATAACAGCAGAGGTCAAATCAGAGGGAAATTTGCGGGAAAAACCTCTCCCCTGGAGGATATCCATTTTAAAGGTTTTAAAAAAATCATAATCCACGACACATTGATACAAGACAATTTTTTTATCGGTATCTCTTCCTTCCCAACCGGAAAATGTACAGGACATCAAGCCCGAAACAGGAAAGGAATCGGTGGCGGTGACATCGATAATACCGGCAGCCTTCAATAATTCGTTTTTAACACTGTTGTAGCTCTTTTTGATTTCCGCATTCATATCAATACATACCAGTTTTTCTTTGTCATATCCCAAATTTACATTTTGCATATAATGAAGCTGTTTATAAAGGATAATTGTTACAATGATTAATAGAATCGAAAGGGAGAATTGACCGATGGCAAGAATTTTTCTCAACAAACTTCCCCTGGCGCCCTTTTGCCTGGGGCCTTTTAATATGGTTACCGGTTTAAAAGAGGACAGAAAAAATGCCGGATAACTGCCGGCAACACCCCCTGTAATCAGGGCAATACCAATCAGTCCCAGGACCATTACCGGGGTAAAGTAACGATTTAAGGGCGCTTCTCTTAATGTCAGTTGATTCAAATGAGGGAGCGCCAGTTCTACCAAAATAAAGGCAATCACCAGGGCAATAAGGGCAAATAAAACAGATTCCCCCAGGAATTGCCAGATCAACTGCTTTTTCTTTGCCCCCACTACCTTCCTGAGCCCGACCTCTATCATGCGCCTGGCTGAACGGGCGGTGGATAAATTCATATAGTTTATACAGGCAATCAGCAAAATGGAAATGCCCAGTGATATGAGGATATAAATAACATAAATGCTGCTGTTTCGAAGAGGATCATAGGCAAGATTCGAATATAAATTAACCTCTTTCAAGGGTTGTAGAATGAGTCGTCCTTTATACGATGGCCACACTTTTTTTAAATAGCCGTAAGTCTTTGCACTTAATTGCTTTACATCTGCGTTCTCCTGGAGCATTACAAACGTTATATAGTCCAACCTGTTCCAGGTATGAATATCCATCCCGAATTTATCATAAATTTGATTGGATACCACAAACTGTACTCTCATACAGGAATTTTTGGGGTCTTGAATAACCCCTGTTACGGTAAGAGTTGCGATATCTTTAATTTCAAGGGTCTTTCCCAGGGGGTCCTTTTGTCCAAAATATTTTTCCGCGGTCTTCTGTGATAAAACCACACTCAAAGGGTCCTCCAGTGCGGTTTGAGGGTTCCCCTTTATAAAAGTGAAGGAGAACATCTTAAAAAACGATGGGTCAGTGAACTCAAAATAACTTTCTTCAAAGTATTTATTGTCGCATTTGACCAATCCACCCCCACCGTAATTAAAACACGCGGCCTCGGTAATTCCAGGAAAATCCTTTTTAAGAGAGGCGGCAAGGGGTGCCGGTGTCACTGCTATTAGAGGCAGGTCACTATCTTTATTTTCAATAAACACGCGATAGATATGGTCGGCGTTTTCATGGAACCGGTCAAAGCTCAGTTCATCCAGTGTCAATAAAAGCATCAAAATGAAACAAGCCAGGCCAATGGCCAGACCGGAAATATTGATAAAAGAATATCCTTTTTGCCGGATAATGTTTCTAAATGCGATTTTTAAATAGTTCTTAAACATGAGAACCTCCTGAGAGTTGGCAAAGCGCAGGGTACAGGGTGCAGGGTGCAAGCACCATACTTCCTCTGCGCTGGCAGCCAACCTGTTTTTTTGAATGTATATTCAATACCCATTTAACGGCTCCTTTATATTTGTTATGCAATAATGGTGCCAAAGGAAGTGGGCAGGGTGCAGGGGGGGAAACGGTTATTATAAAGGCATTCATGGGAATCAGATACGTTTTACTATTTACAGCGCCAACCGGAATTGTTCGCTGGTAACACAACCGGTGTACGCCAGCGTACACCCCCCAGCTTTTTCTTGCTCGGTACCTTGTCCCTTATTACTTTGGCCCCCTGCTGCGAGATTTTGCTTTTATATGAAAAATAGATTAAAATGAAAGGGTTATGAATGATTCTATTTCCATATCCGCAGCGCTTCAACACCTCCTGGCCGAAGGAACCCAAACCGGGTTCTCCACAGTAGAAGCCTTTGCAGAAAGAACAGGAAAACAAGAATACGAATGTTTTCCGGATGAACCTCCCTCCTTGCATGCCACCCAAACCCAAAAAGTAACGGTGCGGGCTTTCCGGGATACCGGTGACCCGGTGGGATTTACCCTCTCAAAACCGGACCTTCCTGCAATTAAATCCGCTTTTTTAAATATCTACGGCACCCATTTGCCCGACCAAAAAGAAAATTACCGCCAGAAACTACCTTCAACAGTGAAAGAAATATCCCCCGCTGTCTTCGACAAATCCATCGATGCCGTGGATATACATGCCTTTAACGAGTTGATCGACCGGATCAACGAGATCATTATCTCACCACCTTTCCAGGGATTAAAATTAAAGAAAATTCACCTCGCGAAAACGTTAAAAAAAACCTATATTGCCAACACCAATCAACTCAATGCCAAATACAAAAAAACAAATTTTAACCTGGTTCTCAGCTTTATGCTGGGCATTAACCAGGTGGATATCAGCGAAAACCGGGTTTTTTTTCAACATCTTGAACCCTATAAAATCATATCCAGGGGCTTTAATTTACTAAACTCTTTAACCGAGACCACGGTTTCTACTGGTAAACGTAAAAACCTTTACTTAATCCTCTCCCCTGAGGCATCGGCTTTTATCTTAAAAGAATTTTCCCATTATTTTAAAATATGCGCCGACAGTGAAATGATGAACATCCATTACCCCTCGATTTTAAATATTATCGATAATCCCTTTATGGATGGGGAGGCCGGTTCAGTACCTTTTGATGATGAAGGAGTTCAAATGTACCCAGGCGAAAAGTACTTGATTCAAAAGGGTGTTTTTTCACAGGTGATCACAGACCTGTCCACAGCTTTCCAGACCAACACCCCATCCACTGGAAACGGTTTCAGGAATGAACGGTCAACATTCCCGTCAGTGCAGTTTTCCAATCTCTATATTAAACCCACCGTATTACCGCTGAAAAATCTAATGACCGATGCCCAGGAAGGTGTCCTGGTTTCTTTATTGAAACTAAAGTCCGTCGACAAATCAGGATATCTCTTTTCCGCTTATGGATACCGGTTCAAAGGAGATGATATGCTGGAACCGGTGCATCTCTATTTCAAAACCACGTTCCGGTCTTATTTGCTGCACATTTTAAAAATCTCTAAAGAAATCAAATTTTTCTACAGCGTATCTAACATCGGCTCCCCATATGTCCTGGTAGAAGCGCGACATAAACAAGACAGCATTTTTGAGGTTTAAATATGCCTCCGGCGGCCAGGAACCCTTTTGAAAAAGGGTTCCTGGACCTCCCAAAACTTTTCATACACGGTCAGTCATCGTACCATGCTTCACAAAGGTATTTCCCATCGGTATCATTCCCTCTCTTCTTTTCTTCGTGTCCCTTCGTGCTTTTAACCGCATTGTAAATGCCTTCGTGGTTAAAAAATTTATTTCAGCAGGTTTTTTACGTTTTGAAATTCCTCCTCCGCTTCAGCCGTCAGGTCTTCGATAATCTGTTTCACCGGCTTAACTTCGTTCACCAGTCCAACGCTTTGACCTGCCATTAAGGAACCGTAATCGATATCGCCTTCTTCCACAGCGCGTCTCAAAGCCCCGGCCCAGTAAGCCTCTGCTTCGTATTGGGCATCTACACGTGAAATTTCTCCTTTTTTCAATTTTTCCAGCAAATCCAGTTGCAGTTTACCGAATTCCACAGAGCCTTTATTTCTTATGGCCCGGACCGCCACCACCGGGAGGGCGGAATCGTACTGCGGTGTCGCAAACGCTTCCCGGGAGCGGGCCTTTCTAAAACGCTCCTTAAACTTCGGGTGGGCCGGGCTCTCTTCGGCCATGGCAAAGATGGTCCCCATCTGCACTCCATATGCGCCCATCAGGAATAAATGAGCAATCATTTTCCCGGTGGCAATGCCGCCAGCCACAAATATCGGGAAATCCGGGAATTTGAACAACACTTGCTGAAGTAGAACAATTGTGGACACATAACCGATATGCCCCCCGGCTTCGCTGCCTTCCAGCACCAGGGCATCGGCCCCGTAATCGATCATGCGGTTGGCAATGGATTCGGTAGAAGCAAAGCAGATGGTTTTAGCCCCGGCTTGCTTGGCCATTTGTATCTCGCTTTTGCGTGGGAAACTTCCGGCATAAAACACAATAGGAACGCCTATATCTGCCGCGCACTGCAAATGCCCCTGGTAGTTGGGGGCAAGGGTAATTAAATTGGCCGCATAGGGGATATCCGCCTCTTGCAGCGTCTGAATCTCCCGGCAAAAGAGATCCTTGGGCATATTGCCGCCCGCCAGTACACCCAGTCCACCGGCATTGCTCACGGCTTTAACCAGGTTTGAATTGCTGATCCAGGTCATAGCCCCGGAAATAATAGGATACTCAACCCCAAGAAATTCTTGCCCTTTCTGCCAATATTTAAAGTCTTTTATGCTCATCATGGTTATATTTTAACAAAAACAAATAGGATTGTAAATCTATAATGCCTCCGGCGGCCAGGGGGTGTTAGGTCAAATTATGAATGATGAATTATGAATGATGAATGAAGAAAAGAAGAGAGAAAAAAGATAAGTTGAAGGCTTCCCTATACGTTTGAGACAACAGCCGTTTTATCAATACATGTAAATCCCATAAGATGTTACCTTGATGGCTGGTTCAGGGAAGGAAGCCTTTAGATGGCCCGAAGGGCCTTCTTGGGCTGGGGGTGCCACCCCCTTTGACAAGAATTACAAAAACCGGTAAAATGCAACTTCAAATGGATGAAAAAGCAATGAAAAAAAAAATATTTGTATTTTTTTTGATGATTAGCAGTTGTTGGTTTATCCAGGCAGCGGACGTGGAATTTCCCTTGATTCAATCCATGAGCTATTTTCCTTATGCCCATCACTCCACCCTGGAGAAAAAAGATTTACGGCTGACCCTCGATATCTTTTACTCCAATATCTACACCTACGACTATGAACGCACCAGGATCAACGATATGGAAACTCTGAGCAGTACCCTGGGTATCCGTTACGGTGTGACCAACGGGATAACCCTTGAGCTGTACTACAGGGCAGTGGCTGCTTTTGGCGGCATCATGGATGGGTTAATTATTAATTTCCATAAAACATTCGGCCTGGCCGAAGGCGGACGGAACGATTTTCCCAGGAACCAGGTCAATTATACATACAACGATGTGTTTTCTTACACCGATAATACCTCGGCACAACTCCCGCTGGTGCTGGGAACACTGGCCCGTATCTACAGCAGTGGAAATTTTCATCTAAACGGCAGGCTGGCATTGGGACTACCGCTTTCCTCAAAAACCGGTTTCAGCAGCAGCAAACCGTTTTTAACCGGTGGGATCATTCTTTTATATAGAAAAAAAAACTTTTCCCTTGAGTTTTCCAATCATCTTTCCTTTTTTAAGAATCCCAACTGGCTGGTAGAAGAAGATTTAAGAAACCAGGTATTTCATTCGGAAATCCGGCTAGATTACAAACGAATTTTCGGCGGTATTTTGTATAAGAGTACACCATTTAAGTTAGATGAACTTTCCAATGACGCTTACCAGGTTTATCTGGGCATAAAAATCTGGAAGTATTTTGAGTTGTCATTAGTAGAAGAGTTCCCCCCCATGGACACCATGCCGGATGTCAGTTTCCACATAAGATTTAATTTAAGCCGCCTCTTTGCCCCCGGCAGCCAAGCCCTCGGCGAGGGCAGCCATAGAAGGCGCAAGCGCGCCATCTGAAGGTTTCCTTACCTGAACCAGCCAGCCGGGAAAACTCTTTTGCATTTGATATGAATCGACAAGAGGGCTATTGCTTCAAACGTTTGGGGAAACCTTCAACTTCTCTTTTTACTTCCTACTTCTTACTGATTTCCTTCGTGGTTTTCTATTTCCAGACACCAGCGATGGGATGACCACATTTGCCGCACTGACCTTTAGAAGCATCTAAATTTTTCACTCGCGTAAAATACCCACTGCGAGCAATTAAAAGCTCACCGCAGTTGGGACACCGGGTATCCTCCCAGTTATCGGAGCCGATATTCCCGGCATAAAGGTATTTCAACCCCATCTCCGCACCGGTCTCAAGAGCATCGAATATAGCGTTCGGACTGGTGGGCGGTAAATTGGTTAGTTTGTGTTGGGGGTAAAACCGGGAGACATGCCAGGGAATCGTTTCATCCACACTTAAAATAAATGAAATTAATTCCCTGATTTCTCCCGGATCATCATTCAGACCTGGAATCATAAGCGTGGTCAATTCAACCCAAATGCCTTTTTCATTCATACCCTTGATGGTATCTAACACAGGAGATAAGCGGGCACTGCTGTATTTTTTGTAAAATTCATTGTTGAAGGCTTTTAAATCGATATTGGCAGCATCCATGTACGGTGCAATCTCCTCAAGCGCTTCACTGCTCATATAACCGTTGGTCACCATTACATTTTTGATACCTTTTTCCTTTGCCAGTTTGGCCGTCTCAAACATCAACTCATAATAAATAGTGGGTTCCGTGTACGTATAAGAGATCGATTTTGAGCCGTAATGCCAGGCTGCCTCTACGATCTGCCCGGGAGAAATGGCGTCACCGTAAATCTTATTCTCCCCATGAACCACGGAAAGGGAATTGTTCTGGCAAAATATACACTTGAAATTGCAGCCCATTGTGGCTATAGAATACGACGTTGAAGCGGGTAAAAAATGGTAAAGCGGTTTCTTTTCAATGGGGTCGGCATGCGTTGCCACCACTTTATCGTAATTCAACGAATAAAGCGTTCCACCAATGTTTTTTCGCACCTGGCAAATGCCCAACTGGTTATCATCTAAAATGCAGTGGTGAGAACAGAGCTGGCACCTGACCTTCAGGGTGTCCGGCCCTGCTTTTTCGTATTTTTCATATAAACGTGCAGGCTTCATTTTTATCTCCCTCTAACAAAAAAAAGCAAAAAAAAAATAACCTGGTCAAATAACCCTTCTCAGGGTTTGTTCGATCTGCTTCACGTCTACTGTACCTACCATCTGCGTTTTTACGCTTCCATTCTTGATAAACAAAAGTGTGGGCAGCCCCCTTACCAAATACCTGGACGAAGTCCTGGGCGAATCGTTCACATTGACCTTCAGCACTTTGACCTTCGCCCTGTAGTCGACAGCAATTTTTTTAAGCGCTGGTTCAATCGTTATACAAGGTGCACACGTGGGGGACCAGAAATCCACAATAATCGCTTTGCGATCCTCCAGTAACGCATCGAAATTTGCGTCATTAGCTAAAATCAGTTCATTCATCTTGCTTCTCCTTTCAACCTTCAACGCCGATTTTGAGCGTTGAAGTTCCACTCCTGCAGCTTACACCTTTAAATGGCACATTACGCCCTACGTTTTACGCATTCCGCCTTGCGCTTTAGATCTTCTGCTTCTTTGCTGCGAAGCAACTCAAACCTCAAACCCCTCAAGCCGAAAATCGACGACTTGCTCATTTTTTGTTTTACCTGAAAAGTACATTTTAGTATTTTTACATTTATTATGTCAAGTCAATTTGCAATTTTTTTTTATTTTATACACAAGATATAGTGGTTACTGCCCGGAAAATAACCAAGTATAGTGGGTTGAGAGATTTTTTTTTCTTTCTTTGATATTTTTAAAAAAAAATGGCATAATATTACCTTAACGGTTTATAGAAGGAGAAAAAGGTATGAAACAATTGCCTCAAATTCCAGGGTACAGGATAATCAGAAAGTTAGGTCAAGGTGGGATGGCCGATGTGTATCTTGGCTTCCAGGAGAAACTGGCCCGTGAGGTAGCGATAAAAGTATTAGACCCTTTACTTCTGCGAGATACTCAATTTGCCAAACGGTTTGTAAAAGAAGCCCAAACAGCCGCACAATTGGTTCATCCCAATATTATCACCATCCACGACGTGGGTGTAGTGAAAGATAGTGAGCACCATTATTATTATATTGTTATGGAATTTCTGGCCGAGAGTTTAAGCGAGCGTCTGAAACAGGGGGGGCCCATGCCGCCCGAAGAAGCGCTGGATATAGTTAAAAAAATTGCCGGCGCCCTGGATTATGCACACAAAAAAGGATTTATTCACCGTGATATTAAACCGGATAATATTATGTTCCGTTTTGACGGGTCAGTGGTTTTGGTGGATTTTGGGATTGCCCGGGCCATGGACTCCACCACGCAATTAACCCGGACAGGCATGAGTATTGGCACCCCGCATTACATGAGCCCGGAACAATGCAAGGGCGAAAAGATCGATGGACGGAGTGATATTTATTCCCTGGGAGTGGAACTGTATGAAATACTGACCGGGGATGTGCCTTATAAAGCGGAAAGTACCGCCGGTATTATTATCAAACACATCCAGGACCCGATTCCGACACTCCCGGAGGAATTGAGCATCTATCAACCGTTGATCGATAAAATGATGGCCAAGAACAGGGACACGAGGATACAGTCTGGTGCGGAACTGATTTATTTTATCGATGGACTGATAACGGCCCGGGATTTCATGCCCCCGAAGGTGGTGACAAAACCGGAAGTCGCTGCCACCAGGGTAGATGTTGAGGCAGAACAGGAATCACTTGCAACTGTTCCTACGCCTACTCCTATCCCCATCCCTGCACCTACTGTCGCGGAAGCGGTGCGTGACAAAGATGAGCGAAAAAAGTGGCTGCTGCCCGGTATATTGGCTGCTTTGCTGGTGATACTGGCAGGTACTATTATCGTCCTGGTCACACGTGGACCAGGGGAACCTGTCGAAACTCACGCAGAAAAAAAACAACCGGCTGTAACCAAAGACGAATCAGATATCAAAAAGAAAACGTCTCAACCAATGGAATCGGTTGAAGATAAAGAGAAAGAAAAACCAAAGGAAACAGGAAAAGATACGGATACGGATGCAAGCACAACAGACACGGGTAAAAAAGAGGTCAAAACTCAAAAAATCCCGGAAGAGGTCAAAAGTAAAATTAAAACTAAAACTGAACAGCAAAAGCCGATAAGCACCAGGAAAAAGCCGGCCAGAACCGTGACGTTATTGGATCTTCCAAAGGAAAAACTAAAAATGTACAAAAGGCGTATCTGGCGCCTCCAGATACCTGTAAGAAAAGCAGGATTCCAAATACATGGCCACATAAGCGTAGAACTTAACATCGATGAATCGGGTAAGGTGACTGTAGGTTCTCTGGATGAGACGTTAACCGTCAAGCCGGAATGGGCCAGGAACCGTGCGTTGGATATTATTCGCAAGCGACTGAACGGCATTTCCCTCCCCCCACCTACAGATAAACAGGGGGAACCTGTGCAGTTCCAGTGGAGGGTAACCTATAAAGTCGGGAAGTTTATGAACAAAGTAATTTTAACGAAACAATAAAATTAAAATGAAATTTCAGAGGTAAAACGAAACGTAGGAGGTATGAACATGTTTGGTAGGAAATTATTACGCGGCATCGGATTGGTGACGTTGTTTCTTTTCACTTTTTTTGTTTTATCTGCGGATTTTAATTTCGTCCAGGCAAATGAAAACGAAGAAGATATCCTGCTGAAGGCAAGAAGACTTTATCAAGAAGGCGATTATGAAGGTTCTATAAAACTGTTGAGCGACTTTATCCAGAAACTGAAAGCCATGGTAGAGCAAAAAAAGAATGTGGCTGAAGCGTTTTATTTGTTGGCGAAGATTTACTACGAGGTGGGAGATGATACCAAAGTCGATGAGAACCTGGAGAAAGTTTTTGAGACCTTCCCGGCTTTTACCGCCGAGGAGGCCAATCCGGGCTTTAAAGAGCGGGTAGAAAAAATCAGGAAAAAAGTCCTGGAGGCAAAAGAGAAAGAACTGAAAAAGGAAGAAAAAGTGGTCAAAGAAGAACCCGAACCAGAGAGACGGGTCATTGAGCAGCCCACCCCGGTTAAAGCGAAAAAAAAGAAAAAATTCCCGGTTCTGCTGGTAGTAGGTGGTATTGCTGTTGCGGCATTGATCGTGGTCCTGGCCTCCGGCAAAAAAGAGAAGCAGCGGGAGGAAGAATTCATAATCATCGGTAACTGGATCATTACTGAAAATTATCCTGATGGTACCAGTGGAGAGCAATTTATGACATTTAGCGGCAGCCGAACCAGTGGTACCTTTGTGGACCAGGATGGATTTACCGGCACGTACAGTGTCAGCGGCAGAAATGTAAACTTTAGTTATGATTTCGGAGAATGGTTCACGTACAACGGGACCTTTACCAGCAGGGACACCATGAGAGGCACCTGGGATTGGGTTTTCGAAGGTATCCCGCTCAGTGGTTCATGGAGGGGAGAACGGGGTGGCCCTGGTGGAGGAGCCCAGGCAACCTCCGGTACCAAAGCGACGACAGAGGTAAAGAAACATTTCAAATAAAAAAGAAATAAAAGTCGGCCGGGAAAGACAGTAAGAAGTAGGTAGTAAGTAGTAAGTAGTAGGGGCACAGCACGCTGTGCCCTCTGGTCTATTAAACCGTTAGGAGACACAAAGAAGAAATTATGAAAAGATCATTACTGTTTTTCCTGGTTGTTTTATTTGTAACGACTCCACAGCTCAGGGGAAAGGGAGAGGAAGACCAGCCGGAATATCCTGAATACCAGGTAAAATCTACTTTTATCTATAAGATTTGTAAGTTTACCCAATGGCCGGAACGACAGGATGCCAACAACCCATTTATTATTTCGGTGTTGGGGAAGCTCCCTTCCGGGGAAAAGATACAGTTCCTCCCGGACCTAACCATCCATAAACGAAAAATTATCATCCGCAGAATCAGGCGCCTCTCAGAGGTTAAGGATAGTGCAGTATTATTCATTGCTTCCTCCGAGGCTTACCGGGTCGATACGATATTGAATACCGTCGGCAGTAAACCTATACTCACCGTGGGTGATACTAAA
>WVZO01000654.1:1685-1913 GCA_011772425.1 Candidatus Aminicenantota bacterium | reverse complement strand
GTGGGGAGTGTAGAATTCCCAGACGATGGTTCTATCCCGGGTTACCTCGAAAGCCCTCCCTGAATTCGTTTCTGAAATTAAAGTATTGCCGTTGGCAAGCCGTTGACAGGAACCGCAGTCAAAACTGTAAAAAGGATTTTCTTCAGTCCCGTGATATTCCCATACGATTTGCTTTGTAAAGGGATCGAATTCAAATACCCGGGATTGTTTTTTACCATCCCAGAGGTT
>WVZO01000654.1:1331-1552 GCA_011772425.1 Candidatus Aminicenantota bacterium | reverse complement strand
AGGCGATTTATGAGAAAGTTTGCCGTTAAGCACTTCGATGGTATTGGTATGTAAAATATCGCCCCCTCCTTTTATTTTCTTCAGCACAGTTTTATAATTCGAATTCTCCAGGCATTCCAGGATCGAAACCCTCTGGATTACTTCTCCCCCGGGAGAGAGCACCGTAATAAAATCATCCAGGATCAGGTTCTTTTTGTGGTATTTCGGGTTGAGAGAAGCCT
>WVZO01000654.1:0-1310 GCA_011772425.1 Candidatus Aminicenantota bacterium | reverse complement strand
CGAGTTTTTATCGAGCTTTATCAGGCCGTAACCCTCGAAAATTGCAAATAGATCACCGTTTTCCCCCAGGTGGACACGCCTCCAGAACTGGTGTTCGGGAATCATCGGGTTGTATTTATCTTTCCAAACGCGCTTCATCTCGTAACGCCAGTGGTGCAGCCGGTTTCCTTTCATATCCATAAGTATTGCTTCCGGCCCATGACCGGAGCAGTAGAGGTTCAAACCGTTGTAGGCCCTTTTTTTGTCGCAGTGGGTGACATTTTTCTTGTTGGTGTTTACGTTGTGTCCGGCCAGGTAAGCCAGGGTCTCCAGCTTATGTTTCTCTGCTTTTTGCCTGGCAGTCAACCGGGTATCTTCACCCGGA
This sequence comes from Candidatus Aminicenantota bacterium, assembly GCA_011772425.1. Lineage (GTDB taxonomy): Bacteria > Acidobacteriota > Aminicenantia > UBA2199 > UBA2199 > JAKAGC01. The sequence goes on along the minus strand of WVZO01000654.1, from coordinate 946 downwards.
GACCTGGCAATACGCCAGCGCCCGGGTGTCACTTCCTGGTTTATTATTAAAGTGATACGCAGGTTCTTGTTTTCCCCGGCAATCACTTTAATTTTATCCCGGGTTTGGGGGAGAAAACCCTTTTTCCGGACGTTCAACACATAATCACTGCCAGGGGGAAGGGAAGAAAACAGGCAGCGCCCGTTTTCGGCGGTTAACCGCTTTAATTTCCCCTGGAGAAGGCCGGATTTTAAGGTTATCGATACTCCCTTCATGGGAAGCAGTTGTTGATCGATTACAATAACAGTTAACGATCCTTTAACCGAGCCTTTGCACCCCGCAGTTGCCGACACAAAAAAAGACAACAAGAGCACCCAATTAATAACAGACTTGAACGATGAGTTTTTTATCCTGTATTTCATGTTACATTTTAAAAGAAATATCTTTAAAATGCAACACGTCGAAATTACGGTTGGTTCAAGACTGTACTTGAAATAAATTTTGAAGTTCTTTTATACTATTATTCTGTAAAAACGCGCAAAAAAAACAACGTTTTCCCGGATGGTACCTTTCAAATGTCATGAACGACGCCTATAGAGTGGGGACGCCGTCCCCTTTATGTTTTTTTACCTGTGGCTATCCAATAAGCAAACCCGGTGTCATCCGGGTGTCTAATGGTAAATCCCGTGGTGGTAACACTGATTACACTGCAAAATTCACCATTATCTTTGGCAGTTGCCACAACAATTACCGATGAGGTAAATGCATTACTAAAAGTATTCGCACCAGCTACCGGGCTATATATACCTTGACTTCCTGTTTGAATATAGGGATATTCTGTTTCATCGGTGTTATTATAGCACCATAGGGCACCCAGTCTTGCTCTTGAAACGGTGCCGGCATTCAGGTTACTGGCATTACGGTAATAGCTTCCTTCCTGATTGTCCAGCTTATCCGCATCCAATCC
>WVZO01000516.1:5370-5695 GCA_011772425.1 Candidatus Aminicenantota bacterium | reverse complement strand
CGCGTGATGCGGGGCGGCAGTTGGAACAACGACGCCAGGAACCTTCGTTGTGCCAATCGCAACAACGACAGGCCCTCCAATCGCAACAACAACCTTGGCTTCCGCCTTTGCCAGCACAATTTTTTGCCGGGTGTAAAACGGCCACGGCTTTTTTACCGGTGTATTAAATTGTCCATAAAAATGTCTCTTTCCTGCTCCTGCTGAAGCAGGACAAAGAATATCAACCGGGGGGGCCGTAAAGGACCCCCCAACTTTATTAAACACAAAAGCATATAAGAGCGCGAAGAAATTTTGGGTCTTCCAAATAATATGTGGGTAAAAAAAA
>WVZO01000516.1:0-5354 GCA_011772425.1 Candidatus Aminicenantota bacterium | reverse complement strand
ATATTCGTCCCTTCCCCCTCTTACCATCAATAGTATCAACGCCTTGTGAATATAGTATATGCATGATGAGAATATAGTATATTCGTGATGAGAATATAGTATATTCTCGAGGCGAATATAGTATATGCGTGGGGCGAATACACGCGAAGGGATGCGAAGAAAAAAATGTATATATGGGCCGGGCTTGCCCGGAAATTACAAATCCCAAATCCCAAATTCCAAACAAAGAGGTGTCCTTCGGACAGATTTTAAACGCCTTCGGCGAGGGGCACATAGCCGTCACTGCCAAGAGATAATGAAAAAGGGGAAACCACAGATTACACCGATTACGCAGATTTTTTTATTCTTTCTTCGTGTCCCTTCGTGTAGCTTCGTGGCTAATTTCATAGGAGGATAATCAGAGTAATGGAGTGGCATTTGGGACAGGCAAAATAAATGGCAAAATAAAGAATTTCTAAGATTTTCTTTTTTTTTAACTTGCAAAAAGTAATCCATTGGATTATAATAGAACTCATGATTACAGTTGTAGAATTGCCTGAATATATTAGAAAATCTGAAAGACTCCTGGATGAAGAAGAAAGAGACAACGTAGTGGAGTATGTTGCGCGTAACCCACGTACTGGCGCCCTGGTCACAGGAACAGGAGGTGTTAGAAAAATGAGGTGGGCACGTAAAGGTATGGGCAAAAGTGGCGGTGCAAGAATCATTTATTTTTTTTATAATGAAAATATTCCTGTCTTTTTGCTAACAGCCTTTGGTAAGAATGAAAAAACTAATCTTACAAAGGCCGAATGTAATGAACTGGCAAAGCTAACAACTTTGCTGGTAAAATCATACAAACGAGGTGACAAATGAAAGAAGCATTTGAAAGCATAAAAAAGGGATTAAATGAAGCGATTGATTTCGCACAAGGAAAAGAGGTCAAAGCAAAGGTCACTAAAATAAATTCTCAGCTAAATGTGAAGAGGGTTCGAAAGAATCTTGGCATGACGCAGAAGGATTTTGCCCTTTCATTAGGGATCAGTTTAGCCACCTTAAGGCATTGGGAGAGAGGAGATAGAAAACCCCATGGACCCGCTTTAATCCTTCTCAATTTAGTAGAAAAAGATCCTAAAACTGTTTTCAGGCTTTTAGAAGCTCCTGCTTAAAATCTTTTAATTTCAGGCAAAGAATAACGTGCCAGGATAATCAAGAAACACTGGAGTAATGGAGTATTGCCTGCCTGTGATTTTTTTGCCTGGTGACTTTTTTGTCTTTCTTCTTTGTGTATCTTCGTGGCTAAAAAATCAAAATGAGAATTGCTGCCCATTCTAAGTAACGCTGTAAAAATTGCTGAAAATATTGTACAATATACCTTACTCTTAGCAGCCGTAACGAAATAGCTTGATCGTTTACGAAAATTCTTCTTTTTCAAAAGTTTGGCCCCCGGCAGGGCCGCCGGAGGCAAAAAGGTCTTTTATGGAGGTATCAACATGAAAAAAATATATCCTTTTAAGCTCGGCAAATTTGAATGCATGGTGGTGAGTGACGGCGAAGCTTTTGTTCCGGCAAATATGCTTTTTGCCAATGCCCCTGGAGATATTCTCAAACAAAGACTCTCAGACTATAATTTGAAACCGGAGAAAATATTCGGACCATTAAACTGCCTGGTAGTTAATACCAGAGATCATTCGGTTCTTATCGACACAGGGCTTGGGCACCTGGCAAAACTAATACCCAACGGCAAAAAAGGAGGGAAGTTATTACGGAACTTGAAAGCCGCCGGTATTAAACCCGAAGATATCGATACCGTCATTGTTACGCATTACCATTCCGATCATATCGGAGGTATTTCCGATAAAAAGGGAAAACCCACGTTTCCCGGGGCAAAATATTTTTTCATGAGATCAGAATGGGATTTTGCTGTCGATCAACACGAAATGATCAAGGCAAAGCTGCTGACAATTCAAGACCAGGTGGAATTCCTGGAAGAAGATGCTGAGATCATCCCCGGTATAAAAGCCATGGCTGCTCCCGGTCATACGCCGGGTCATATGATGCTCTCGATCTATTCCGAGGAAAAAGAGATGTTATATATCTCAGATGTGATCGGTCACACACTTCATATTGAATTCCCGGATTGGTGTATGAGTCACGAATATGATCCCAAACAAGCCATACGTACCAGGCGCACTATCCTGGAAAAATCAGTAAAAGAAAAGATATTAATACATGCGTTTCACCAGGATTTCCCGGGGTTAGGGTATGTTGTTCAAGGCGAAAACGGTTGGACCTGGCAGTCAGTTGAATAATAGTTAGCCACGAAGGCGGTGAACACCGCGCGACCGCAGCCAAAAAAATGAAGTAATATGAAGTCAGGAGGTTCGGATGAAATTCTTTTATAAGGTGGTTGCTTATCTTTTGATATTACTCGGTGCCATTCACACGGCTTTAACACCTATGTTTTATAATGAATTTTCTCTTGGAGCTTTATGGTTTGCTGGAGCAGGATTAGCATTGATTTACCTGGGTTTGCTCAATATTGTAGCAGAGCGAATTTACCAAAATTGGATTCTTACTATATGTATAGTCGCCAACCTTATTGGCACTGCTTTTTGTGTCCTTATAATGTTTATATTGCATGAAATCCAGGCAATTATTGGGCTGATTTTATTCTTAGCGATAACTATAAGTTCAATATATGCTCGTTTAAGTTTAAAGACAGGCTCCTCGTGATTCCTGGGTTTTTGGATTTTTTGCCTGTTGGTTGACAGTATGATATAATTGATTTATATTATTATTATCACTATTAAGAAAAGAAGGAGTAATGAATAATATGGGTAAAGTAAAAGTAAAAACAAAACTCACAAATTTTGTCGATATGAAAAATTTTGAAAACGGCCTGATACCAAAAGAAAAATTACGAACAACCGAAGTGGAAATGTTGGTGGACTCAGGGGCGACAATGTTATCAATTGGGGAGGATATTGCCGAACAATTGGGGATTAAAAAAGAAAAAGAAGTTTATGTGACTCTGGCTGACGGCTCGATTCAAAGACGCTTTAAAGGATTAGGACTTCTCGTGGAAATAAATAACCGCGACTGTGTCACGGATTGTATCATCCTGGAACGGGGAGTTGAACCGTTATTGGGTCAAATACCCCTGGAAGAGATGGACCTGGTAGTCGATTGCAAAAACAAAAAATTGATTCCAAATCCAAAGAGTTATAAAGGCAAAGTCATGATAAGTTTGAAGTAAGGCTGGATAACTGAAATCAAAATTGATATTCAATAACCAGTATGTTAAAATCTCTTTTTTAAATTTAAATCCATGGAGGAATAAGATGAAGATAAAAAAAATCTTAACTTTTGTTTTTGTGATCCTGTTTTTATCCACAATTCTCCTGCAAGCCAAAAAGATTGCAACGCTGGAGGATATTATGAGGCCGGATGCCATGGAAATGGGAAATAATCGTCTCTATATTACCGAAAGGGCGACCATTTATATTTATTCGCTGGAGGATTTCCGGCTGGTTAAAAAATTCGGAAAAGAAGGCGAAGGCCCCCGGGAATTCAGAATTATTCCTTTTGGACCCCCACTGGCTGCGGAGCCTTATAACGATAAGATTTATGTCAGCAGCGATGCAAAAGTTTCTGTTTTTACAAAGGATGGTGAATTTATCAAAGAAACCAGGGCAGCGCCCTTTAAGGTTTTCATTCCGTTCATGGATAAATATTTAACCACCGGAGTCACCACCGATGACAAAAAACAAACGGTATTGTCGGTTAATTTATACAATGAAAAATTTGAAAATGTAAAAGAAGTTTATGCCTCGGATATACAAGTAGGGCCTTCATTTTCATGGAATTTTCCCATGAATTCCTTTGCCTTCGTGCCATATAAAAACAGGTTTTACCTGGTGTTCGGGAAAGAAGGATTTGTTATCGATGTGTTTGATAAGACGGGAACGAAACTGTACCGGATTAAAAAGGACTATAAACCCTTGAAGGTGCTGGAGGAATATAAAAATAAAACCCTGAACTGGTTTAAAAACAGTCCCAATTATAAACAGACCTGGGATTTTTTTAAGACTCGAATCTCTTTTAAGACCCATTATCCTGCGATTCGGGATATGGATGTAACGGACGACAGGATCTATGTATTGACCTATAAAAAACAAAACGGGAACAGTGAATGCATTATCATGGATTTGCAGGGAAAAGAAATAAAGCGGGTATTTGTTCCCTGCCCGGATATGTATGGCATGGATTTTTACCCCAAATACTATTATTATAAACGGGCCTTTTATACCCTGGTGGAAAATGAAGATGACGAGGTCTGGGAATTGCATAGAAGTGACGTTATTAAATAGCTTTTATCCCTTAACGAATATGCCAGGCAATATGAACGAATAAAAAACAGGTTTAAATACCCGAAATATTTCCCCTTATTCCAGGATTTTATTGTTGCGGACAAGCGCATATATATACAGACATATAAGCGGGATGAAACAGATACAAAAAATGAGTTTTACATTTTAACCCTTAGGGGGGAATTGATAAAGCGGGTCTGGCTCCCCCTTGACGAGTTTTTTGATTTCACTCCCTGCCCCTATGCGATCTGCAATGGAAAACTTTATCAAGTTGTGGATAACCAGGATGAAGAAAGGTGGGAGTTGCATATAACAGACATAAAGTAGGCTCCCAACCTCTGTGTCCTCTGTGGCTAAATCAGGTTTTTTTACCTCCTCCTAAAATGCGGGCCGGCAGTGTGATAACGGCTTTGATCAACTCGAAAACACCATCAACTGCAATCCCGATTAACCGGAACGGCAGCAGCAGCAGCCAGACGATGGGATAAAGAATGATTGCCAGCAGCGCCAACGGCCAGCACAATAACAACAGTAAAACCCAGAGTAAAAATTTTGTCATCTCTTTTACCTCCTGGTTAACATGGTAATAACGGAATCGATTGTAAAAAGGTTTCATTTTTTTTACTTTTTTCTTTGTGTCTTTTCGTGTTTCTTTGTGGCTAATCAGGCTGGCTAAATTCATCCTGCCGGTGTATAATACGTTATGCATGAATTTGCTTTAGCTCAAGATATTATTGAAACCATCGGCCGGAATGTGGGTGATGACCTGTCTAAAATCACTGTTATTCATATCGAAGTGGGTGAGTTTTCCGGCGTGGTGATCGAATCCCTGGAATTCGGTTTAAATGTTGTCCTGCAAGATAAAAACCTCGCGGATGCGAAGGTTAATATTTCTATGGTTCCGGCTGCTGCGGTGTGCGAATGCAAGAACCGATACCGGGTCAAAGATATACTGGAGGCATGCCCGAAGTGCCACTCTTATAATCGTAAAATTATTTCAGG
>WVZO01000488.1:13246-15916 GCA_011772425.1 Candidatus Aminicenantota bacterium | reverse complement strand
CCCCACTGCGTGGGGGAGCATTTGCAGTGCCATGACGGCGTACGACGTTTCAAACGATGTATCGTCTCCATGGGTATTCCTTAATACCGCACTGTAAGTGCCCCTGGACCCCGCAAAACTTTTTATTAGAGGGTCTTTGTGTACCTTCGTGTACCTTCGTGGCTAAAATTAGGTGGTGAATTTAGGGTTTATTGGCATCGTACCCTATTGAAATCACTTTAAGCGAAAACTTCCGCGGGGATGACGGGTTGTCAATATCTCCTTCTGCTTGTGACGGGTGATATGCGTGTAAATCTGCGTAGTGGCGATAGTGCTGTGCCCCAATAACTGCTGTATGTACCGAATGTCCACTTCCGCTTCCAATAACAACGTGGCAAACGTATGACGAAACATATGAGGCGTCACCTCTTTGTCTTTGTCAATACCTGATAACCGCGCATACTTCTTGATCATAAACCGGACAGACTGCTCGGAAAGCCGGTGCCCCAACCGGTTGATAAAAAAATAAGAAAAATGACTGCCGGAAGGATGAAATAAATCGATGTATTCCTTCATTATCACTGTAACTTCCTGGCTGCATAACTGGATAATACGCTCCCTGCTCCCCTTCCCTTTCACCTGGATGTAGTTTTGTTCGATATTCACATCGAGCTTTCTAAGATTGCACAACTCGGATACTCGAATACCTGTAGCAAACAGCAGTTCCAAGACCACAATATCCCGGACAATGACTTTGTAAGTATAAGTGCTGCGATCGCTGCACTGCTGCTTTACCTGGTAGACGGTTTGAATTAGGGTTTTTACTTCATTCAACGTTAACACACCTGGCAAATGCAGCGGCTCCTTGATTTTGATGCGCATCTTTCGAAACGGATTAACAGGGATTCTGTCCTCAAATTCCAGGTAATTGAAAAGCGCTTTGAGCGTGGCAATTTTTCGTTTCACTGTTTTGATTTTGTTCTTTTCCATCAACTGCTGCAAATACTCCCGCAGCGTTTGCTTATCAATTTTTTCAACATCAAAAATTTTTCCATTGGCAGAAAGATAATTGCTGAACTGGTCCAGATCGAGTTTGTATGCTTTCAAGGTGTGGATGCTGAGATTCTTCTCAACCCGGCAGTGAAACAAAAAATCAGCTATAATTCTTTCTGTTCTGTCCACTTGATTAATTGATTGCCTTATTGCTATGAGTCTGAGTGGAGTTATATTATTTCACATATTGCACAAAAAATCAATTATTTAAATACTTTTTCCCTTTCCGAGCATATTATTGTTAACATTATACAAAAAATAGGCACAAAAATTCACAAAAGAAAGTGGCAGACATGCCTTCAAGTTCTTCGTGGCTTCGTGGTTTACTAAAAATCTGCGGTCAGATTTTTTTGCCTGGCGATTTTTTTGCTCTTTTTCTTCGTGTATTTTCGTGTACCTTCGCGGCTAAAAAATTACAATGAGAATGACATGGAGTTCCCATTTCCGGGTATCCTTGTTTTTAATTAATTGATACAATTTCCCTTTCTTAATGTTCCAGGGATATCCGCTGACAGGGTCTTGTAAAACAAAGGGAAAATATGCCTGCTTCAATAATTTTCCTTTCATGTCAAATATTACAAACTCAGACTGACCAGGCTTCCGCTTCCAGGTTATAACAAAAACGCTATTATCACTTATAACAAACGCGGCTATTTCCGGGTAGTAACCGGGAAAAATCAACCTATCCTTTGCCACTTCGTAATCTTGACTGGCTTTTAATTTTAAATATTCTCTAAATTCCTTTTCGTCCTCTGGGGTAAACCTACGCTTTTTATATTCCTTAGGGTATTTGATGGTATAGAGGTGTTTGCCGCTATGGTCAAGCACGTCGATGGTCAACCCTTTCATGGTGCCGATAAATAGTTTGTTTTCATAGGTAGTAAATAAAGCATCCTGATGGAACAGATCAATTTTACCGTCCTTTACAGCCGGGGTATCATACCTGAATACTTCTTTTACTTTGTTTAATTGGGCATCAAATAAATTGACGACTGCAAACGCACTCCTGCCGGCAAATGCCACACCCTGGGCCGCATATCCATGTTTCAACGGTTGAAACGCACTGCCTACAATAATTACTTTTAATTCTTTTTTTAATTTCCCGTCTTTGGAGAAAAAAGATACCTTGCCGGCACTGTTTATGATTATGTTGTCACTACGCGCATCTATAGTTAATGGAGGCACGGCCTGGAATTCCTGCGGCCCAAAACCGGCTTCCCCGATTATCTTTTTCAATTTAAAATCCTTTAGCGAATAAATATATATAGAGGCATTCTCCACAATATAAAGCTGCCTGTTATCTATATCCAAAAACTGGGGGTTTCTTACTTCATGGATAACGGCTGCCACTTCTCCAAAACCAAAACTTGCCAATATCACCAGGACTATAAAACTTAAAATCGTTACCTTCTTTTTCATTCTTCTCTTAAATTAAAGCTGCTCTCTCGTACCGCACGGGCAATCTAAAAAAACTGATGCCCTCCGTGCGGATCTACTAACCAATATTCAGGATGGACATAAAAATTATAAAAAACAAAAACTTTTAGAATGTCCATCCTGGAACTCCTATAAAATTTTTTTTGCCTCCGGCGGCCAGGGGGCTCTTTTGAAAAACCGCCCCCTGGACCCCCACAAAAC
>WVZO01000488.1:2252-13184 GCA_011772425.1 Candidatus Aminicenantota bacterium | reverse complement strand
TCTAACCAGGGTTTGGGCGCCACACCGCCCAGCACCACGCGGGCGGTTTTTATTTTATTCCCCTGGGTTTGAAGCACAACCGCCACACTGACCGTGGCAAAATCCCAGACATCCCGTTCTTTTAATTTCAAATACCCGCTGCGCATTCCCGGTACTGCTTCCGGCACATGGATTTCCGTCACAATTTCGCCGGGGTGCAGGATGTTTTCCCTGGTTACATCTTTATCCGGCAGAACAAAGAAATCCCGTATTTGAACCTGGCGGGATTTTTTGCCGGAGAAAACCGTCAGGCTGGCGTTCAGGGCCAGCAGTGCCACAGCCGTGTCGGAAGGATGAACAATAAAACAAGGACCACCGTCGATAATGCAGTGGAATTTATTCTCCCCATCCACGGCATAACAGACCTCGCCGCCTTTTCGCAAGCAGTGAAAATCACCGCGGAAATACCAACACCGCGGCCGTTGACAGATATTACCGCCAATGGTTCCCTGGTTGCGTAACTGGGGAGACGCCACCTCTTTAGCTGCCCGGGCCAGGACAGGGTATTTCTTATTAATTACCTCATGCTCTACAATATCGGTAATTTTGACCAATGCACCGATGTTTAAACCTTTGCCCGGACTGTAGGTTATCTTATCCAGCCCGGTAAGGGTTTTCAAATCTATCAGTTGCCCTGGTTTTTCAATGCCATCTTTCATGAGTCCCAGGAGGTCCGTGCCGCCGGCATAGGGTAATGCATCCTTCCAGTTGTTTCCTAATGATTGACTGGCTTCTTTTAAGTTTTTGGGTTTGACGTGTGTGAAATTTTCCATGGTGGCCTCCTTTATGCATTGGTTTTGTTTTGCAAAGCAGTCAACACCTTATCCGGTGTGATAGGCAAGCTCTTGAGCCTGACACCGATGGCATTGTATACCGCATTGGCAATGGCACCGGCAGTAGGAATAATCGCCGGTTCACCGATGCCTTTGGCTCCTACACTGCTTATCAATGTGTCGGCGTCACTAACGATATATACTTCGATCTCAGGAGTATCTTTTATGGTGGGAATTTTATAGTCGTGCATATTGGTGGTCAGGACTTTACCGGTTTGTTGGTCGATGACTCTCTGCTCCATCAGGGCAAAACTCAATCCCTGCATCACACCACCGTAGACCTGGTTTTTTGCGGTTTTCGGGTTTAACACCCGGCCCACATCGTAAGCAGCCGCGATTTTTAATACCCTTACCTTTCCGGTTTCGGTATCCACTTCTACTTCCACAAATTGGGTACCAAAGGAATTAATGGCATACCCTTCGGGGTTGGGGTTTCTTGCTCCGGTGGTGACCAGTACCCGCTCTCTCATTTTTCCAATAATATCGGAAATAGTGATTTTTTTGGTTGGGTCTTTCTTAGAGATTACTGTACCTTTCTCATAGCGCAGTTGATCTTCCGGCAGTTCCAGGATGGCGGCTGCACCGGAAATCAGTTTGGCTTTCATTTGTTCGGCAGCATCATGCACAGCAGGAGAGACAGAAGGTGTGGTTAAACTTCCGCCGCTGAGGCTGCAAAAGGGACAGGCGCCGGTATCACCCAGTATAACCGTGATTTTATCGATGGGAATTTCCAGGACTTCAGACGCCACTTGAGACATGAAGGTATAGGTGCCGGTTCCGATGTCCTGGGTTCCGGCGATTACCCGCGCACTGCCGTCGCGGTTGAGTTTAATAGTGGCGTAAGCCGGGGGGCCACCTGCACCCCACCATATCTGGGTTGCCATGCCAATGCCCCGCTTCAACGGTCCTTTATTAGCGGAACCGGCCGGATGGTTGCGGCGATGCCAGCCAATGGCTTCCGCCCCTTTTTTATAAGCTTCTATTAAACGCTTACTGGTGTAAGGCAAATTATGCACCTGGTCTTTATCCGTATAATTTTTCATCCGCAGTTCCAGAGAATCCATGCCGATCTTTTCTGCTGCCTCATCGATGATAGAATCCATGGCAAACGTGCCCTGGACATGACCCGGAGCCCGCATGGGACGGCCTGGACCGGCATTGATATGGACGGAATATTCCTCGGTTTTGACATTATCACATTTGTACACCGTTCGAAATGGCCAACTGCACCCGGCACCGTAGGGATAAGCACCCACCGTACCATAAGAATAATGAAACATGGCGGTTAATGTGCCATCCTTTTTGGCACCGACTTTTAATTTCTGTACCGAATTCGGCCGGTTGCCAACGGCCAGGTTCAATTCTTTGCGGTCCAGTGCTATTTTAACCGGCCGGCCAATTTGTTTTGCCAGCAGTGCAGCCATTATCGTATACTTACCGGTTGCCAGTTTGCTGCCAAACCCGCCGCCCATGTATTTTTTGATTACCCGTACTTTGCTGGCAGGTATTTTTAAACTCGCAACAAGGGCATCCCGGACCCCAAAGATATATTGCGTGGAATCCCAAACCGTTAACCGGTCTCCATCCCAGTTAGCCACACTGCAGTGTCCCTCACTGGGATTGTGTACTGCGACCTGGGTGGTAAACGTATCCTCCACTACCACGTCTGCTTCTTTAAAACCTTTTTCTATATCGCCCCGTTCATAGATAGAAGGCTTTCCACCCTGGATGTTACCATTTTCATAAATTTTCGGTGCACCGGGTTTCATGGCTTTTTCCACATCCACCACAAAAGGGAGTACCTTGTATTCCACCTTTATCAGCGCAAGAGCTTCTACGGCGATCTGCTCCGATTCAGCCGCTACACAGGCTACTTCATCCCCCAGGTAGCGGAGATGCGGATCAAAAAGATAAGAAGTATTACCATACCAGGGAATTTGGGGGATGTTCTTGTGAGTAATAATCGCCAGTACCCCGGGTAATTTTTGGGCTTCGCCAATATCCATGGATATGACCCGGGCATGGGGATGAGGACAGCGCAACGTTTTAGCAGCGGCCATGTTAGGAAGCTCAACATCCAGGGTATACAGGGCCGTACCACTAACTTTGTCATAACCGTCAACCCTGGGAGTGGGTTTTCCCACTACTTTTAGTTTCTTCTCCGGCTTCCAGGGACCGGTTTCTTCTGTGGATACCTCTGCTATGGTTTCGACAAAATCTTCCTCAACAAAAAATTTTGATTTTACAATTTTTCTTGCAGGCATTTTTCACCTCTTCTTATAACGGTCAGGTCCGCATTTTCTTTGCGGCTGTCATCACCGATTTGACAATATTGGGATAGGCTGCGCAGCGGCACAGGTTGCCGGACATACCTTCTTTTACCTGTTCGACCGTGGGTTTGGGGGTTTTCAGCAGCAGCGCATATGCTGCCATGACCTGACCCGGCGTGCAGAACCCACATTGGAGTCCATCTTCTTCGATAAATGCTTCCTGGACGGGATGAAGTTTTTCGCCATTCATTAAACCTTCAATAGTGACAACTTCTTTTCCCGCGGCATCGAGGGCCAGTATGTGGCAGGAATACAGGGCTATTCCATCCAATAAAACCGTACACCCGCCGCATTCACCGTGATTACATATCATCTTGGTGCCTGTTAGTTTCAGGTGGTCCCGCAACAGTTGGGCCAGGGTGGTTCTTGGCTCTACCAGCACCCGTATTGGTTTACCGTTCACTTTAAGCGAAAGCATTTCCTTATCTTTATGAGGAGGGCTTTCTTTTTTCTTTTTTGCCGGTTCTGACGTCAATGCCTGTGGCAGCACCACGCCGCCGATTACGCCGGTACCGACACCCTGGATAAACTTTCGGCGGGAGATAGCTTTATTATTGGGTTTGGAGTCTTGGCTCATCATGATTCTCCTTTTATAAACCTTCCGATTATAATCATACCCAAATTTTAGATGAAAAGGATTTGTTTTTCAATAGAAGCGTCATAATTTTTTATTTTTATGTCTTCAGGATGGCCCAAAGGGACTTTTGCAAAAGTTTTGTGGGGGTCCAGGGGGTGGTTTTTCAAAAGAACCCCCTGGTCGCCGAAGGCATAGGAGTTCCAGGATGTCAACAAATATATTTATTCACAAATTAGTTGACTTATAGTCAACTTTATTTTATACTATTTGCAGTGGTGAAAAGTAAAATGAAGAATACAATTGGGAAAAACATTGAATTTTTCAGGAAAAAGTTGAACTACACAAAAAGGAAAATTGCTGAAATATTGGATGTAAACCCATCTTTAATTACATACTATGAGCAAGGCAAGCGGGTTCCCACTGTAGGAAAACTGGATAAAATAGCTGAAATTTTTGAAATCCCGGTTGAATGGCTGATGACAGAAAATGTGGAAGATATCCAGTTTGCCGCCCGCACAAAAGGGAAGGAAAATGCTGCCGAGACCAAAGAAATCCTTTTTTTCCAGGAAATAGTCATCGATTTTGTCGAGTTACTGTCAAAAACCGGTATGCCGGATTATACATACAAGGGACCGCAGTATCCCTATAAAACTCCAACTGGATCGATTGTCAAAGATTTAAAGAAAATACTGGGAATGGAGGATATAGTTTACTATGAGCAATTGAAGCAATTACTGCAATCTTTATTCAATATATATATATTTGAGATTCCTTTCCGTAATGAAAAAATCTCGGGCGTTACTTTTTACAAAGACCAGGTTTTCTGTGTATTTATCAATAAGGGTCATACCCAACAGAGACGGCTCTTTTCTCTTGCTCACGAATTTGGACATATATTGTTCCATATTCATAATGAATCCTACCTTATTTCAAGGTTGGCTTCCACAGACATAGTGGAAAAAGAGGCCAACCGGTTTGCGGAGATGTTCTTGATTTCGGAGACACATTTGAATAAATTGCTTAATAAAGGGAACCTCTATCTTTTTAAAAAAGAGTATATACAGGCTCTTGCTGACTTTTTCCAGGTATCGGCCGAAAGCATATTTTATTCATTGGCAAAAAAGGGATTGGTGCAGTATAACTGGAAATCTCACAGACCTACTACAGATTATCCGAAAGATTACGACAAATCTTTTTCTTATAAAGACCTGCCCTGGATTTATGTATTAACATGTTTTATGGCATTCAAGCAGGGTCATATTACTATTTCAAAATTTTCAGAACTTATATTTACCGGCATCCGCGAGGGGAATGAAATCATCAATAAATTTGAGGAGATTTTAGTGAAGGAGACCGAAAAAGGAAACGTTGAGTCATCATATGAAGAAAGCTGAGACATTCCTGCTGGACACAATGGTACTGATTAATTTTGCCGAACGCTGCGAAAGTTGCGACCTGTTTGAATATTTTGGGAAAGGAGAATTATTTTCCTCTTTATATTTCATTACTCAAAATAATCTCAAATTTGTCTCTGACGAAAAATTGGTTAGTAATGTTTTTAAGGATAAATTTAAAACTACTATCACCAGGACAATGGACTTACTTGACATCCTGGTTAGTAACCGGTTAATAACCGAAACCAAAAAGGATCAAATATTCGAAGAAATGATTAAGCATGGGTTTTGGTTAAAGCGTTAAAAAAAACAAAGTCTTCCCGATTGGTATCTTTCAGTATCGTGAACAAATCCTATAGGGTGGGGACGCCGTCCCCTTTTTACAAACCCAACAAAATTGTTGTACAACAATTTTGTTGGCCATAATTATATTCAATCTTTTTCATTTTTCCACCGCTAGATGACACCATTTCCACCGCTAGAGTAGTATATTTCCACCGCCTGAAAACACGTTTCCACCACTCTGGCACACCTTTTCCACCGCTGAGGAATACGTTTCCACCGGTGGGGAGCCCGCGGCGCGGGCAGCCACAGCAGGCCCTTCGGGCCATCGGAAGGCTTCCTTACCAGAACCAACCGATTTGTCGTCTTTTTTTGATATTGAAAACAATTAATACAAAAAGCCTCGTTTCAGATGGATGGGGAAGCCTTCAGCTTACTTAACTTCTTATCTTCTCAACTTCTTCCTTTTTGACTTGGCCCCGTGAAACATCCACAAAAGCTTTTGTTTAGAGAAGGTTATGCCGACTTTAATGCTAATCCCGTGATTTATAATCTATCGCGTATTTTCTCAAGAATTCCTGCGGCTTTCTCTTTATCCCCCTGAAAGATCAGTATATAACGGTTGTAACTCTCGATATAAAATGAAATGCCTTTCTTATCTGTCATCACAAACGTATTGTCCGGTTGAACAGAACAAACAAACTGGGGATTTTCTTTGAGATAGTTCGCAGCGGTTTTAAATTTTTCCCGGGATTCCCCGGTATCACCATAGCGAAATATAAACAGTTTAAAATTTCCATAATCTCCAATTACCCCTTCTTTTAAAGCGAAAATATCCCGCGAATCGAATTGATAATTGTTAACCAGTGCCAGGTTTCCCTTTAGATAGGTGATTCCACCGGGTTTTGTCAGCAGCGAATCAACCCCTGGAAGAAAATTAATCAGTTGCGGCCGTTGACCGCTGCCCTTAATTTTTGCCGCCACCACCTTTGCCGCCGCTGTGATGGCGGTAATGGTTTCTTCTTTTGCATCAAACCCGATGACCGTTACCAGGAAATTGCCTTTCCTAAAATTCAGGTAATAGTCCTCCAGCAGTCCTTCATTACCCACGTCGATGGCCTTTCCCGAATCACTGGTTTTAAAGGTATATATCCCAAACGCAGCTTCCGGGCTTTGCATCTCATAAATTTCCAGGTTAAATTGAAGCGTTGCCTGTTTTTTATGCTTAAACCCCCGGACAATGGCCTGCTTAAAGCCATATTCATGGTAAATCTCAGCCCCCCCGTTAATCAGCAGGAAGAGGTCATCGCCAATCACATGTTGGGGATTATCTGATGGTTCCCACTCCTTCAGTTCCCCTGGTTGGGGTAAATATACCGCCATTTGCGAAGAATTGGAATTCGGGCGAATACAAGATTCGCCCCTACAAAGGCTTCCGAGGCTCATGTAGGGGGTCGGCCGGATTTTGTGTTCACCCGGCATTCTCGGCCACCCTCCCAGGAGCATTATTATAATTACCCAGAATATCCGCTTTATTTTCACTTTTTTTTTAAAGATATTCACTCTTACCCTCTTATTTTTAACCTCTAAACTTCTCAACTTCTTATCTTCCTCTCTTCTTCTGGTATAACACCTTTCCGCCGACAATGGTATAAAGAACTTCCGTATTCAAAATTTCATCATCGGGAATGGTCAAAATATCTTTGGACAGCACCGTGATATCGGCCAGTTTGCCCTTTTCCAGGGAACCTTTGATGTTTTCTTCAAAAGCGGCATAGGCACCGTTTATGGTATAGGAACGCAGGGCTTCTTCCCGGGTCATACGTTGATCCCCAAAAAACACCTTGCCGTTTTTCATTTTCCGGGTTACAGTGGCGTAAAAACAGGCAATGGTACTGATATCTTCCACCGGGACGTCGGTTCCGTTGCAAATCACCGCACCGGTATTCATTAGCTTTTTCCAGACGTATGCGCCTTGTTTGGCCCGTTTTTCCCCCAGTCGTTTGATAACCCATGGTCCGTCCGATGTACAGTGAATCCCCTGCATGGAGGCGATAACTCCCAGTTTCCCGAATCGGGAGATATCATCCGGGTGCAGGTGCTGCGTATGTTCCACTCGCCAGCGCAAGTCCTTTTTTTCGGGATGGGCTTTGAACGCTTGTTCATAAATGTTGAGCGTCTCCCGGTTGCCCCGGTCGCCAATGGCATGGGTGGCCAATTGAAAGTCATTCTCAATGGCGATGCGGGCGGTTTCTTTCATGGCATCGATGGGTTCTGTATTCAGACCGGTGCTGGAAGGGAGACTGTTATAAGGTTTAAACAGCCAGGCGCCGTGAGCTCCCAGTGCGCCGTCGATTGACCGTTTAATGGTGCGAACCGTTAGATGATGATTGCCGTCGCCAATGATCTTGTAATCGGCAATGCGCTCGCGAAGACGTTTATTGGATTCTCTAATCATGACATTCAGTCGAACCCCCAGTTTTTTCTCCTGTACCAGTTGTTTGTACAAATCAATGGTGCTGAAAGATGTCCCGGCATCATGAAATGAGGTTACACCATTTTCCAAACATGCCTGCTCAGCCAATTCGATCATCTTCAGCGCTTCAGCTTTGATTTGTTGGGGGGTTCGTTGGGAACGGGCTTTACTCATTGCTTTTCGCAAAAGTCCCTGGGCGGTTTCCCGGAAAACACCGATAGGTTTACCGTTTTTGCCTTTTACAATCTCCCCACCGTCAGGATTGGGGGTTCTTTCGTTGATCCCGGCCAATTCCATTGCTTTGGCATTGGTAAAACAGGAATGACCACTGGCATGAGTCAACATAACAGGATTCTCAGGAGAGACTTTACTCATTGAATCATGGAAAGGTAAACCGTCTACATTGGGGCTGGGTACCTTATCCCATTTTTCCTGGTGCCATCCTCTTCCTGTAATCCATTCACCGGGTTTAGCTTTTTTGACCGCTTCAGCTACCATTTTAACTGCCTCATCCCAGTTTTTAATTTTAGTCAGGTCCAGCTGCATTTTGGAACGCCCCAGGCTGAGAAAATGACCGTGAGATTCGATGAAACCGGGGATTGCTAATTTCCCTTTTAAATCAATAATGCGTGTTGATTTGGCAACATAGGGTTTTATTTCTTTTGTTGTGCCAATGGCAAGTATACGGCCCTGATAAACAGCCAACGCTTCAACCTCAGGACTGGATTCATCCAGGGTAATGATCTTGCCGTTTTGTAAAACCAGCTCAGCAACCGGTGTTTGTTTTTTCTGGATTGATGCTGCCAACCCTATCACCAGGACAAAGAGAAAAATGATAAATGTAAATCGATAGATCCTTTTATTCATTTGCATTCGTATACCTCCAAAAAGTATATATTAGTATAATCAATCTTTGTGATTTTAGCAAGCGATAAGAGTAGAACTTTTGCTCCGGTTAGGTAAATAATTCTTTAATTTGCTTTTTATCTATTGCGAAATTGGAGCCGAAAAAGCCCCTATCCGGCAAATTTCCCCCTTTCCAGAAAAAAATATCAGGTTTAGATTGTTTTAACTTCCGGTATAGTGTCTCCAACCTGTCAATCATTTTACCAGGTCCAAAATAATTTAGTTCGTTAGAAGGTGAGACAATAAAAAGATGAGCAAATTTGTCATACAGCCGATCCATGACCGGGCTGCTTTTTTCGGTTAGGCTGTTGACTAAAATCGCATCAGGGGCTAATTTCTCCGAATGATGTTGGATGGATTCTTTTGCTAGCTTTTCGTCTTTTTGTGTCACCCCCTGGCATTGGCGATCATATCTTCGGATTTCCTCGATTTCTTTCAGGGTTGCTCCCAACGCCTTCATGGCAGGAATGTGCCCCCTGTCATTGGCGCTGATTAAGTGCTGATACCTGTTTAGCTGGACTCCTAGTAAGTCTGATGCTTGCTCAAGAGAGGTTTGCCGATTCTTGCCCGCCCTCTCATTGTGGTGATCGATAACGATGGCCTGTTCCGGGTAGTCGATATCCAACCGCAGTTCCACAAACACCGGGACTTGGCCTTTGGACAGCCCCATCAACTCTTCCTTGTATTGGGACAGGCTTGCCCCCCAGGTCAAATGCTTATCAAAATATGGGATTTTTTTGGCGTCAAGAATCTCTCTGATGGTCACCATCTCTGCATCAAGTCCACCAAGGAAAAATGTATATTTCTTTTTCATGTCATTATATATACAATTTTTGCCTTTATTTCAAGTTCTATTCGTAAAATTTTTAGGATTTTTTTTTAATTGCCCCTGTTTTCTATATTTGTCTTCATCTTTGTTCATGTTCATTCCCAAACACCTTCCAATAAATTAAATCCCGGTTTTTGCCAGTTCTTCAAATATTTTCTTCTGGGTTTCATCGAGATGGGTAGGCAATTTTACCTGGAGACAAACCAGGAGGTTTCCATCAGGAGTACCTTTTAAACCGGGAATTCCCTTGCCTTTAATCCTAAGTTTGCTGTTATTTTTCGAGTTGGGAGGTATTTTCAATTCAATGGTTTTGTTATCTAAGGTGGTAACCCTGATCTTACCTCCCAGTACCATTTCAGTCAGTTTGACCTCTTTTTCCATGATAAGGTCTTTTCCCTTTTGTTTAAACACCGGATGAGGAGCAATCTTAATTTTGCAGTAAAGGTCTCCCCGTTGACCCGACATGGGGTCAAGGGGGCCTTTTGCTTTAAGTCGCAGCTTTTGCCCCTCTTCGATGCCTTTGGGTATGGTGATTTCCACTGTTTCAATCCCGCTTCCGGTATCAAGAGAAACCTTTTTCTTTGCACCAAACACGACATCTTCAAGGTTGACTTGTAATTCTGCTTCCGAGCGCTGCGGAGGGGCATTCTGCCGGGTAAACCCCCTGGGGCCGCCAGGGCCGCCGGGCCCACCAGGTCCACCACCAAAGGGATCCCCGAAACCAAAAGAAAAAGAGTTTCTACCCCTGCTGCCGCCTCTTCTTCTACCTGCGAAAAAATCAGAAAAACTGCTTCCACCAAATACATCACCAATACCAAATTCTCTAAAAATACTACCAATATCAAATCCCCTGAAGATATCTTCCCGGGAGAACCGTTTTGAGAAGCCTTCTGCCCCGAACATATCGTATTGTTTTCGTTTTTCGTCATTACTTAAAACCGCATAGGCTTCGTTTATTTTTTTAAACATTTCTTCTGCTTGTTTGTTGTCTTTGTTTTGATCCGGGTGATATTTAAGGGCAAGTTTTCGAAAGGCTTTTTTGATTTCATCTTTGCTGGCCTTTTTGTTGACACCCAGGATCTTATAATAATCTTCTGCCATTTTTACGCCTCCTCTATAAAACGCTTCCTGAGGATTATACTATTGCACCCTTACTGGTTAACCTAAAAAACATCACTCATTTTAATTAAGTAATTTTATAATAAAAATTTACCGAAATGTCAACCCCACCCCACTGCGTGGCGCATAGCGTTACGGGGCAAAGCA
>WVZO01000488.1:286-2188 GCA_011772425.1 Candidatus Aminicenantota bacterium | reverse complement strand
TTCTCTTCTTCGTTTTCTAACTTCTAACTTCTTACTTCTTACTTCCTACTTCCTACTTGCCAACTGCCAACTGCCAACTAAAAAAGGTGCCCTTCGGGCAATTTTAAAATTCAGAAATTAACAGGTATGACGTCTACTCTACTTTGGTGGCTGGAATAACTCAGGCTTTATTTCCTTTAGCTCTTTTTCCATTTTAGGGGGTAAGCCTTTAACTTGATAAAGTGTTCTGGCTTCCAGGAGAAGTTCTACTTTTAAGTTTAGGGCATCAATGAGAAGGGCCTTCGTGAGGTTGGCACCCCTGAGGCTGGCCTTCGCGAGGTTGGCTTCCGTGAGGTTGGCGCCCCTGAGGTAGGCACCAGTGAGGTTGGCACCAATGAGGATGGCCACCGTGAGATTGGCACCAATGAGGATGGCTTTCGTGAGGTTGGCACCCACGAGGTAGGCCCCTATGAGGTCGGCACCCATGAGGTTGGCATCCATGATGTCGGCATCCATGAAGTAGGCCCCCATGAGATCGGCACCCATGAGATTGGCCCCCATGAGATTGGCCTCCCAGCAGGTTGGCTCCCAGCAGGTTGGCTCCCCGGAGGTCGGCTTCCACTAAGTTGGTCCCCTGAAAGTTAGATTCATGAAAACTGAACTCAGGCGGGAAAAAAAATCCTGTAAAATTATATTTTTTTTGAGCTTTCTGTCTTTCGAATTCCTTCCAGAACGCCTCAGCGAATTTATCCTGCTTTCCTTCAACATCTTTTGAATGGAAGATGCAATGCTTATTGTCATATAGAGGTCTATAACATCTATAATCAAATAATTTAAATTTACAACTATTTCTCTCTTTTTCATTTTCGCCTGTCATCATACTCCTCATTTTTGGGCATGTATTTTATATATCATTTTAAAAGGGAAAAGTCAATCAGGAATAGTGTTTTCTTGACTGGCCCTTTTTTCTCACGAAGGGTTTTTTTCCTTTTATTTTTAGCCACGAAGGTACACGAAGTTACACGAAGAAAGAAAACAAAAAGGGGGCAGTCGAAAAAAACCTTTGTGTCTTTGTGTCTTCGTGGCTCAATAAAAGCAAAACAAGTGGCAACAAGAAGAGAGTCCCAGGTTGAAAATATGTCTCAATCCTATTATAATATTAAACGGAGGTAGGATCTGGTGCCAGGTAATTTATTTTCAGGTAATTTATTTTTAGTCGAAAAATCGGACTGCTCGTTCAGCGGGCCTACTAAAGCAGTCCTTTCAGATTTATATTCGGGTTTTTCTCCCGGCAGCGGGGAGTGTTACCCTGGCAGAAGAGCCGCATGTCATGCCCGAAAACCAGTCCGGTGTTCCGTAAAACACCGGCATCAGGTGTAGGCGCTGCCAGGCAATACTGGCAATGCCGTCGGGCATGATTGGGCGCGGAGCCGCGGCGCACACGAAACCCATTGTTGTTGTTCCTGTTGTGGGGATTGTTGTTGTTGCGGGCGGAACAGCGCAGAGCCGAAGCCCCATTGTTCCACGAACCACCGCGAAGTGCCCGGGCTCCATTTTGGCTCTTCCCCATTTATATTCTAATTGGCCTTTTCTATTCTTGATTAACAACATTTCCTTATCTGCCATTTTCAACTTTTCTCTAAATTTTTACGTCTTTTTCATGTGCGTTTATTTTACCATAATGTGTATGTTCTTTACAATAGCATTTGCGAATCCAAAATCCTATATTCCATATTCCACTATTATTACCCATAACATTCCAGAAGTGAGTGAAGTTTAGTTATGAATTATTAACAGCCAAAACGGGCCGCGCGGCGATCCAGAGTTCCAGATGGACAGAGTTTCAGAGTTTCATATTATGACTGGGCGCGGAGCCGCGGCGCACACGAAACCCATGGCTGAAGCTCCTGAGGTGGGGATCGG
>WVZO01000488.1:0-251 GCA_011772425.1 Candidatus Aminicenantota bacterium | reverse complement strand
CACGAACCACCGCGAAGTGCAAAAGCGAACTTTTTCTCACTATAATAATTCTCCATCCATTCCCAGACATTACCGGCCATGTCCATAAGACCATGCGGTGTCGCGCCTTCCGGGTAGCGGCCCACCGGCGTCGTGGTACCAACATTGTTATTGTAATTAGCAAGGTTGGGATTCGGCTCACCTTTATCTTTGGGCCATGGGTATCCACGCACGGAGCCTCCCGGTTCACCCCCGGCGGCCCACTCCCACTC
>WVZO01000190.1 GCA_011772425.1 Candidatus Aminicenantota bacterium | reverse complement strand
AAGTTTCTTGAGGCGCTAACCGGTTCGTTATCGCACATTGCGAATTTTGAAATTTCTGCGAAGAAAGAAAACTATTTTACTTCATATTCCTTCTTGAACAAAGGTATAAAAGAAATCAGAATATATAATTTTAAATCACAAAAACCTCTTTCAGAAAACAGCGCAGGAAAGACCTATCTCCGCTTTCAACTGTCTATGGTTGAATATAAAAGCACTGCTTCTGCAAGAACCGCTTTAGAAGCACTGTTGGATTACTCTGATCCCAATATCGGACTTTCTTACGCATGGGATTATGTTGTCAATGTAGGACCAACGGTTTATTGGTTAAATGCCCCATGTCTTTTGTCAAAACAAAATTGGCAGAAACTGCTGGCCTCACTAAAGAAGAATATCCAAAAGAGTGCTGAACATGATTCTTTTGAATGTCGCTGCGGACTTAACTGCAAGCGAAATTGGAACAAGTAAGAAAAAACGGGGACAGACTGACGAATTAATCATCAATTTTGCCAATACTAATAATGAAAGCGGTCACTTTTTTACCTCCGATCTCATGGTTCCGGGGTTCACACTCTCCTCCCACAGGAGTCCGGGAATCGAAGATTACCAGGTAACCTTCATGGGCAGCCTCTGAGGCCAGGTATTTTTCCGTTACCTGGGTAAGCCCGTCATTAAGCGTACGGGTAAGATTCCCGCGATTCATTTTGGTCTCGATAATATACTTTTTCCCTTTGTAGGTTAAAAGAATATCCATTCTTCCCAGACCGCTGGCCACTTCATAGCGCAGTTCTCCCTCTCCTCCCTTCACGAACTGGTAAAGCCAGGCAGTCAGCAGGAACTGGCCGGTTTTCTCATAGGGTTTATCCTCTTTATAAAATGCCCTTACCCCAATTTGCGCAATGTACTGATCAAAATCCAGGAGGATATTTTCCATATCCAGTCGATTACCCGGCAAAACATATCTTGTGGTAGAAATTTCTTCCGGTACATTGGTCTCGCTGAAAAACGTTTCGACAAATCTTTCTTTATAAATGTTATTGGCTACCACCGCTTTATCTTCTTTTTTCTTTATCAATCCGTACTGCTCCAACCATGACTGATCTTTATCGTCAGGTTTATATTTTACATGATCGAACACAATCTGAACAAACGCTTCTTTATACAGTATGGCTTTTTCATAAAGATTGTCAAAGTGGTCGTTTTTCTCTAATAGGAGGATTTCAATGGCTTTTTCCACATCGTTCCGGTTAATGGCCGCTGTAGTTCCCGGTTTAACAACTACAGTCAGAATAGTACCCAGCCGGTTCACCAGCCAGGGCTGGCCTGCGGTTTCTTCATACACCTTTTTTACCGCCTCTTCGCTAAAGGGTTGGTTGGTTTCTTCGGTATATTGAGAATAGAGATCATGCACATTTTTTAAGGAGAAAGGCGGCAGCTCCACCTGGTCCGCGATATTAAAGGGAGATACTCCGCCCACGATGAGTTTGGTTATATTCCTGATGCCGATCAGCCCGATGGAATAAAGGGCTTTCTGCGTTACCTTTTTATATTTCAAATATAATTCCCGCAGGGTGGTAAGAAAGTTCTCTAATTCATTTTTTGGTATCCCGTCAAATTCATCGATGAAAATGACTATTTTTTTGTATTGAATGATCTTGTTTAATTCTTCAAATAATTCCTGGAACGAAAAATGGTCGATGAAATGGTGCCGGGACAGGAATTGCCGGACGGTTTCAATTTTTTCGCAGTTTACCTGTTCCAGCCTGTTTAATAATTGTTCATAGAGGTATTTTTGCAGCAGTGAATAAAACCGGGATTTGTCCACCAGGTTCCTGAAGTTCTGGAAGCTCAGGATGACAACCACATAGGTGGGATCGCGGTGTAACCGGCTGCGCAGTTCTTCCAGGAAGGTGGTTTTGCCGCTCTGCCTGGGGGCAAATATGGAAAAGTACCGGCCCCGGTCCACCATGGTCTTAATATCTTGATTATCAGTGTTGACAACATTTTCTAAAGGAACATAATAGGAGAATTCAGGATCTACCACCCCTGCTTTTTCAAAGGTTCGTTTCGGTTTTCGATATCTCTTTTTGTTTATATTTGTCTTTGTTCCTGTCATGGTTTTATCTTATGAAAATGAGTCAAATTTGTCAAGACCAGAAAAGAAAAAAGGGCCAAAAAGGGGCCAGACAAGTAAAAATTGTTTTTATGCCTTCGGCGACCATGGGACTCTTTTCGAGAAAACCGCCCCCTGGACCCCCGCAAAAGCTTTTCATTAATGAAAAAGCAGGAAAGGAGACAGGCAAAAATGGCAAAGCATTTGATTACAAGTTCACCAGGGGTCTTGATTATTGAGGTAAAACAGTGTTGTACTTATTTAAAGTGATTTCTCCTTCCTGGTCCTCCAGGACCATGTAAATACAGTTATTTTGGATGGTAGGCCCAGCAGTGATAGTAAGTCCCGGTTTCACCCTGACAAATCCGCGGTACAAATACTTGCCATCCGAAGAGAAGATATCGATTTGCTGGTGGCTGCCGGGGATAAAGTGGGACCGGTAGAGATAGAGCAAACCGTTATGAGATTGGATGTTAGCAAAGTATGTCTCTTCATTGGGCAGTGTTTTTGCTAATTGCCGGGCAAGGTCATCCGGTGCCAGTCCTTTGGTTAATCTGACCATATAATCCTCTTTCTCTTTGAGCGAGACAGCGGTCTGTTTCCTGTTGAGGCTGAAGCTGCCATGTTCTTTCCCATCTATATCCGTGATGTAAATTTCATATTTGTCATTCATGCCAAAGTAAAGTTTGTCACCGTGTTTCCCCACCACCATTACCGGGGTTATCGTGGGAATAACAGCAACAGCCCGGGCATTATCCCGCTGAATAACCCCACCTTTGAAAAGGGTAAAATCAGTAATTACTTTTTCCTGGCCGGTTTTGAGATTCACATACTTCATTTTGGCTTTGTCACTATTTCCCATGATAGTTGTAGGAGCAGAGATAAATTCATTCTCGTTTAAAAATACAGCCGCAGGCCGGGAATTCCTGTTGTTGAGAACAGAGCGAATAAATTTGCCCTCCCTGGAGTAAAAAATGATCTTGTCTATATCCTGGATAATCACTTTATCTCCTACCAAGGAAACCCTTGCACCTCCGACCTGTTTGACTTCACCGGGCCCTTCGCCCCTGGTGCCGAATATACCGGTATATTTCCCATCATTATTAAAGATGTAATACTCTCTGTTCTTTAAGTCCCGGCAGTAAACATAGCCTGAGTCGGAGACATTTATTGACAAGACATTTCCAAAGGGTGTACCTCCTGCACCATCTACCT
Organism: Candidatus Aminicenantota bacterium; assembly: GCA_011772425.1. Taxonomy (GTDB): domain Bacteria; phylum Acidobacteriota; class Aminicenantia; order UBA2199; family UBA2199; genus JAKAGC01. Next base: position 25,661 of record WVZO01000190.1, on the reverse strand, counting down.
GCCACACCGGTTCCAAAGGGAACACATATTCACCTTTGGCGGGTTTGTCTTCATTTACTACAATTGCGTAACAAAGAAAATCCGCCAGGATAATTACTAACACCAGGATAACCACCATGATTATTTTCAAATTTGTTTTCATGTTAAAATTAACCTCCTTTTACTAATATTCTGTAAAAACGCACAAAAAAAACAACGTTTTCTCGGATGGTACTTTACAAACACCATGAACGACGCCTATAGGGTGTGGGCGCCGCCCACTTTTTGATTTACATTTAATTACCTTTTGTAATTTTTTCAAAATCATACGCCTCGAGTTGAAAAAGATTTTCATCGAAAAGCCCCGGGTCATAGGGGAGAAATTGCTCGCGGAGAAACGTCAACTCATGCCTGGCCACCAACTGGCCCTGGCGATACGACCGGTAGGTAATCAAGGAAATCTTGCCGGTATCCTTATCTACTTTGGTGGTCTCCACTACCTCGATCTTTTCTACCTTAAAGCCATCCTCCTTCAAGAAATTCCCCAGGTCGTTTGCATTAGATTCTCGTAATTTCTCCAACACCTTATCCACATTATCTTCCAGCTCTTTGTCATACTCCAGTAGGAAAGCCCTGATCTCCGGGGATGTCCTTCGTTCAAATATTTCCAATCTTCTTTGAAAAGGCGTTCCTGTCCCGGTAGTCCTTTCTTCTATTTCCGTACCGGCATAGGTCACGGTAGGAGAGGACTTTAACCGGGTAAAAATTTTTGCCGGGTCCTGAGCCTTAAAGCCTAAAATATCCAGGGTGTCTTCAGATATGATAACACTAGCCATTTTTTTTTGTTTGTCTCTTCCCGGGACATTTTCTACCGGCAGCATCATCATGCTGTACGCCTTTGACTCACAAGGCAGCTTGTTTTCCCGTGACGTATTAACTTTAACTCTAATTTTAGCATTGGAGGTTTCGTCCAGATGGAGGTAGAATTGCTCACCTTTGGCAATAAGATGCCCAAGTATCTTGCCGGTGTTCTTATTTTGCAGCATGATGCGCAGTTTATCCTCACCATGTCTCCACTGTTGAAGAATCACCGATTTATCCGGGTTCCAGGCGGTGGAGGACAGTACTTTGATATAGTGGACGCTGCCGCTGACAAAGGAACGGTGATAAGTGGATTCCAGGTATTCAAGCCGCTCCATTGCCGACATTTTACCGGTGGTTAATATTGAAATAACCGCTGCCAGGAAAATCCCCAAAACCGGAGCGATTCCCAATGCGTATTTAAGAAACACTCGTCGAAGGGGTTTCCGGTTAAAATGCTTGCTGTTCAAAAGTTTCCGCCGAAGATTTGCTTTAGAGGACGATAAGATCATCTCTGGCGGCGAGACTTTCTCCAGCATTTCTTTGCCATTCCGAGGTTTCATAACGCCTCCCTTTTAAGATTTTTTCCGCTTTTTTTTTGCGGCATGTCCAGTATTGCCTGTAATTGTTTTAAGGCCCGGTGCAGCAGGGATTTTACCGTTCCTTCGGACTTATTTAAAATTTCTGCGATATCTTTTACTTTTTTATTCTCGAAGAAACGCAGCGTAATAACATCCTGGTACCGGTTCTTCAAGCAGGTAAGGGCCTGGTGTAGTTCAAGGAACAAAAGATTCTTGCTTATTTCCTCTTCGGCGCTCTTTAATTCTTCTTTGAACTCACGGTACTCGGTGCTGGAGCCATCCACGATTTCTTCCATGGGGATACTTTTGAAATTCTTGTGTTTGCGATAAAAACCATTGATTTCATTGGAAGCGATACGGTACAACCAGGCTAAGAAAGGAACATTTTGCCAGCGAAAGGTCCATAATTTATTTAACGCTTTGAAAAAGGTTTCTGAGGTCAAGTCCTGGGCCAGTTCGGGATTGGCCGTACGATGGAGAATGTATTTATATATTTCATCATAGTGGCGATCGAATAATTGACCGAAGGCATGGGGATCAGACCTGGCCTGCTCCACCAGGAGTCGTCCGTCATCCATGACCGCTGTATCTCCTATAAAGAATCTATCTGTAGTTAATTGCAACTGGCTCATGTATAGTATAATGCAATTGGAAGAAAAAAGGTTGCAAAAAATAAAAAAAATTTTCCAGTTACAAAAAAGTAATCGCTCTTTGCCCCCGAGTAATCGCCGATGTCTTTAGCACCCTTCTTGCCCGTCACCGTTTTACTACATTACTCGGCGATCAGTTTTTCAACGGCTTTGGTTAATTCTTCACCCCTGAGGCCGAAATACCGGAGTATTCCTTTTTTATCCACCAGCCAGGTGGAGGGAATGGAAAAGATGTTGTACAAATTCTTCGTATCATCATCCCAGCCTTTACCACTGAAAGCCAATAACCACGGCATCTTCTCTTTTTTAAGGAACCCGGTTAATGTTTCTTTTTCATAATTCAGGCTGATGCCGATAATTTCGTAGCCTTTGTCTTTGAGGCGTTCATAAGCCTTTCTCATGAAGGGGATTTCTTTGAGGCAGGGTCCGCATTTAGTGGACCAGAAATCCACCAGCACTACCTTGCCTTTATATTGGGAAAGAGTAAATTTGCCGCCGGTAAGCAAAGGAGTGGTGAAATCTTTGGCGGGTTTCCCGATGCCGCAGTTTTCTTTCATCTTTTTCATTATTTTCGCGAATTGCTTATGCCGGCGGAGTGGCAGGTACTCTTTATTTTCCAGGAAGGGGTAATCATTAAACCCATTTTGGGCGGCGGCATCGAGCCAACGGATTGTCCCCTCGATGTCTTTCATTTTAAAGAAGGTCCCGGCAATTTCCATACATTCATTGGAGTTCGTGGTTTTTTGCAGCGTTTCCTTTTTTGTGATCGCTGCTGCTGCCTGTTCATATTTTTCCATTCGCGCCAGGGCATAATACTTTGCCCGGTACCATTTCGCTTTTTCACCATATGTCTTAATGGCCTTGTCCACCAGTTCTAATGCTTCTTCATACTTTTTTGCCCGGAATAGTTCATAGAACTTTTTGGCGGCGGCTTTTTCACCGGTGTTGTCCTGGGCCGATACTCCCATCGTTAATGCACAGACAATAAACATGATCAAAATAACCTTTTTCATATAGCTTCTCCTTTCGATTTTTTCATAAACCTTATGACCCGGTCTACAGCTTTATCCTTTACATTGAGTTTAAGGTTTACGACCTCATGATATGGTAAGAGAGCGTTGCAATCAACCGGAATTGAAATTCCGAACGTTTGTTCGTTTTTTGATTGGCCGTGAAAAAAAAGGAAAAAAGGGGATAATTCAATTTTTATGATGAATGACTGGGGATAAAAATATTTTCTTGGATCAGGAATAAAATTGACATTTGGGCAATTTTCATCTATATTATATCATTATAAAGAGTTAACTTAGAGAAGGAGTAAATATGGAGATTGCCAGCAGAGCAATTGAAACAACCGGCACAGTGGATGCCCATCGTCACCTGGTATTGGATGATGCTCTTCCTATAAAAGGTCCCAGGAAAGTTCGCGTGATCATCCTGCTGCCGGAAGAGGAGGATATCGACGAATCGGAATGGCTCCGGGCCGCCTCTGAAAATCCGGCCTTTGCTTTTTTAGGAGACCCGGAGGAAGATATATACTCGATGAACGATGGAAAACCTTTCAACGACAAAGAATAAAATTGTATTGATACCATTCCCTTTCGATACCCTTGAAACCACGAAAGTTCGACCAGCTTTATGCCTGACAGATCCTATCGGTCCCCATCGTCATGTTATTTTGGCTTTTATGAGCAGTCGTATACCTGATAATTTATTGGAATCAGACCTGCTAATCGATTCAAGTGAAGAGGATTTTGGTACCACTGGCCTGCGTGTATCTTCAACACTTCGGTTACATCGGCTCATGACAGTAGCAACCTCATTAATAAGGCGAGAGTTGGGGGTATTATCTCCAGCAATGCAAAAAAAGGTTTTAAGCAAACTTAAAAAGGTTTTTGGATTGCCCTCGGGGGGAGAACAGACCAAAGAGGTTACAAAGGACCCGGATAAAAAATTAACTAAAGATGAACACCATGAAACAAAAGCACAGGAGAACGAAAAGAGCGAAGGGATATCGGAGGAATGAAAAAAATTATCCTGTCCCGTCTCTTTTCCTTTTTCTTTTTCATCAATAAAATTCAAACCAATTATGAAAAAAAACTGGCGGTTGACCTTTTGATGACTTCCTGGTAAAATGCAAAACCAACTTGAAAAAGAGGTGAACACAAAAGATGAATGTTGAAGAAAAAGAAAAACTAAACAGGCTGCGGAAAGTGATCAGGGAAAAAGGGTCATTGATAGTGGCTTTTTCCGGCGGCGTCGACAGTTCGGTCATTGCCAAGGTCGCTTACGAAGAGCTGGGTGAAAAATCGGCTGCCGTAACCATCGATTCAGATACCTTTTCAAAACGGGAACTGGAGATGTCCAAAGCCGTGGCAAAAGAAATCGGAATTAAACAAATTATCGAAAAAGTATCGGAACTGGATAACCAAGATTTTGTCAAGAATCCTTCCAGCAGGTGTTATTTCTGCAAAAAAGAAGAAATGGAGATCATGAAGAGAGTTGCTTCCCAACTGGGATTTAAACATATTGCATTTGGCGTGAATACATCGGACTTCGGAGAGCACCGGCCCGGGATTCGAGCCTTGAATGAAGAAGGATTTTTCCAACCGCTGGTGGAAGCCGGTATTGGCAAAAAACATATCCCGGGGATTGCCAAAACATTGGGCCTGTCCAACTTTAATATGCCTTCTACTACCTGCCTGGCTTCTCGGATTCCTTACGGTCAACCCATCACTGCCCAAAAATTAAAACAGGTGGAAGAAGCAGAATCGTTTTTGTACTCCCTGGATTTCCGGCAGTCACGGGTGAGAAACTACGGTGATACGGCTCGAATTGAAGTGGATGAAGATGAAATTGAAAAGGTCTTCACACATAGAAAAAAAATTGTTGCCCGGCTGAGAGAACTTGGATTTGTTTATATCACCCTGGACCTGGCAGGGTACAGGTCCGGCAGTATGGACGAGGTTTTATAAGAATAAAGAATCAGGCGTTGACTTTCTTCTTTTTTAAACGTTCAATACTAAAACCTTCGAAGATGATGGCCACCGCCACTTTGGTCAACAGGGTAAAAATCAGGAACCCAAGGGAAAATATGGCAACTGAAACGCGGATTTCCGTCAGGGAAGGCCGATATACATAAACCTGCCCCAATACATCAGGAGTAAACCCCGGGATCAAAAGCGCAATGCCTTTTTCTATATAAACGCCAAAATAAATTAAGAGTGCCCCAATAGTCAGTGTGACGATATTTTTCCTGGTTTTGGGTATTAAAAATAGGAAAAAAGCAATTATACTGATGATTACAGAAACCCACCCGTATATCACTATATCACGGTTCTCCCCAATTCCTTTAAAGAGGTATTTCAAATGAACTAAATGTTCCGAATCGGAATAAACTTCTTTGAAGACCTCGCTGAAGAAAAAGAATAAATTGATGAACATGGCATAGGCCATTAATTCTGCTATTTTCCATATGGCCTCATCCCTGATCTGGAAATTGGTGGTCTTTTTTAAAATCAGGAACAGGATCAAAAGCACGGCAGGTCCGGAACAAAACGCAGAAGCCAGGAACTTTGGGGCTAAAAGGGCAGTGTTCCAGTAAGGTCTTCCTACCAGGCCGTTATAAAGAAATGCCGTTACCGTGTGGATACTAATGGCCATGGGGATGGAAAAAAGGATCAGTGGATATAAAATAGATTTATTGTACTCTTTTTTGCCGAAAAGCCTGTAAAGTAGATACGTGACAATGCCAATGTTCAATAAAAAATAAGCGTTTAGAACCAAAAAATCCCATCCCAACAGGGACGAAGGGACATTAAGATTGCCGATGAAAGGAAGCATATGCCACAACCGCAAAGGGTTGCCTACATCCACTATAACAAAGAGTATACACATAATAACAGCGCTGACAGCCAGCAGCTCACCAAAAATCACCACCTCTTTGATGGGTTTCCAGTGATAAATGTATGCCGGGATCACCAGCATAATCGCTGCAGCGGCCACCCCAACCAGGAAGGTAAAATTCCCGATATAAAATGCCCAGGATATGTGGTCCCGCATGTTGGTAACAATCAACCCTTCCTTCAACTGGGCCACGTAACCCAGACCTCCCCATATAATAAGAGTAAGAAGAAAACCCAGCCAGAGATAATACCACTTGTTTCCCCGAATAACAATTTTAAAACTTTCTTTAATAAATCGAAAAAAATTCACTGTATATTCTCCTCTATTAAGTCCCAAAGAAATAAAAGAATTTTGGCTGCGTATTCAGGTCTTCTTTGAGGATGAGTACTCGTTTGTTTTTAAGGATGTTCCTGATTTCACTGTTTGGGTCCAGGAGGTTTCCGAATTTCCTGGACCCTGTAGGGCATACTTCAACGCATTTGGGATAACGGCCCTCTCTTACACGTTGGATACAAAATGTGCATTTTTCCACCACCCCTTTATACCTGGGGCGGTTTCCCAGGAAATGGGTTTTGGGATTTACTTCTTTAGCAGATATGTTGGGTTTTCCCCAATTAAAATGGCGTGCGCCATAAGGACATGCGGCCATGCAGCAGCGGCAGCCAATGCACCAGTTGTAATCCACGACCACAATGCCGTCCGCTTCTGTCCAGGTGGCTCCAACCGGACAGGTTTTCACACAGGGGGGATTCTTGCACTGCTGACAGGCTACCGGTAAATAGAAATGCCCCTCATGGGGAACTTTATCATGATTATAGTAAAGATTTGAATGGACGAAATCAATACCCTTCTCTTCTTCCATCTCAAGGACCTGGATCCAGTGTACCTGGGGGTTCTTGGATTGGTTATTTTCTTCCACACAGGCATAAACACATCGCCGGCATCCGATACACCGCGAGAGGTCCAACGCATAAGCAAACTGGGTACCATCTATTGGGCCTTTAGCTGAAACGGTAAATTTCTTGCCATATTTTTTTAAATATTCAGCTTCGAGGCGTTTAAGGGTTTTTTCCAGTTCCTCTTTTGATAGAGTCTTAAAATGTTTTTGAAAGAACTCTTCCCTTGCCGCTTTTGAACCGCATTTGGCCAGCATTAACATGGCTGCGGCGGCCCCGGCGGTTTTTAGAAAGTTTCGCCTGGTTAGTTTTTTTTCTTTTTGCTTCCGGCTGCCAGGGGGGCTCTTTTCGAGAAAACCACCCCCCTGGACCCCCCGCAAAAGCTTTTGATTTTTTTTTGTGCTCATTATTTGCCACTCCCTGGTTTAACCGGCGCAGGCTCCGGCTTCAATTTTTTAAATCTCGGTGAATGCGGATCATGACAGTGCGCGCAGAGGAGATACCGCTTTTGACCGTTCCAGGAACCAGTGCGCCTGCCGTGGATGCCGGCTCTCCAATCCCTTAACTTGGGCCCATGACATTGACCGCACAATCGATAAGATTCTTTAAAATCCACCAATTCACCATCGGCTAAATGAAGTTTATCACGATTTTTGGCATCATGACAGTCCAAACACCACCTGCTTTTTTCAGCATGGTTGAGCACGATATCCTCATGAACCTCCAGTTCCCTGCGTTTTGGGTTTGTTTCCATTTCTCCATGACACTCGGAACAGGGGAAAATATCTTCGCTGAAGGGAGGCGGTGGTACCTGGATATCTTCCGAACCAGGGTGCTGATTTCCCGGAAAAACAAACGAACCATTCAGCAATACCATTAACCCTAACGTTAATATTACCCATTTCGCAATACATTTTATCATTTGACGATCCTGCTTTTTTTATTGATTATTATCGATGATTTTCTTTAACATTGCAATATGTAATAACTGGTTCTTTGTTCCACTTTGTATTGTGGATTCACTTACCTGGAAATCCGAAGTCCTATATTGTAAGAGTTTTTAAACAAAAAGTCAATACTTGAAGGTAAACCTTCACGACCCCGTCAAAGTCGGAATTTTGTGTATACGTGCGAATACGAGATTCGCCCCTACCTCTTACAATGCGTATTCCTTCGTAGGGTTCGGACAGAATTTTGTGTTCACCCGGGAATATTTTGTTTTGGGCGACTTTGACGGAGCCCTGGGTAAACCTTCTCTTCTAAATGAAAAAAAAATGTTATAAAAAAAATTATTTTGACTTTTTTTCCCAATATGCTAAAATTCGTATTCATGAAAATCAAAGAACCTAATGTGATTCCAAAAGCAGCATTTAAAGCTTTACACCGCTGTGTAACAAATCTATGTACAAAATAAAACAGGAACTATAGAAAACGTTGAAGCGAATAAAATTTTTAATACCTATTGTTATTGTTGCAATTGTAATCATGGCAGCATTTTTAGTCGTGTTGAGGGGGAGAAATCCGGGAGTCGTTCAGCCCATTCCCTTCGATCACAACTTACATGTGGAAGGCCAGGAATTGGAATGTACATTATGTCATCCCCAGGTGGGGACGCATGAACGTGCAGCGCTGCCGGCTAATGAAATCTGCGAGGAATGTCATTCCGAAGAACTGACGGGTTCGAAACTGGAGAATCAATTACGCGGGTATTTTACTGATAAGAATGAAATCCGCTGGGAGAAAATATACCGGGTCCCGGATCATGTTTACTTTTCGCATCGGCGTCACGTCGTATCCGGGAAAATTGGGTGTGAATCCTGTCATGGTGATGTAAAAGAGTTAAAAGTACCACCCCGATATCCACTCATCCCTCCAACGATGGCTCAATGCATGAATTGTCATAAAAAGCATAATATAACGAATGATTGTTTGGCATGTCACCGATAAAAAAAATGAAAAAAGATAAAATAAAACTAATTTCCAGGAGAGATTTTCTTAAACTTGCTGGTTTGACAACGGCTGGTGCCGCAGCCGGTCATTTTCTCTTTTCGGATTTGGTGGCTGTTCCGGGGCAATTGCTTGACAGGATGGCCAGGAAAACGGGCAAAGAGACATGGGTAAACACGGTGTGTGGGCAGTGTTCCGGGGGCTGTGGGCTACGGGTTCGTCTTATTGACGGTATTCCTGTTTATATCAAGGGCAATCCTCACTACCCGGTCAATCGCGGTGGTGTCTGTCCCATGGCCCATACGTCACTGGAGGTCCTTTTCAACCCGGATAGGGTAAAGAACCCATTAATACGGGTAGGCTCAAAAGATCAAAACCGTTTTAACGATATGGACTGGAATCAAGCTCTTACTGCTCTCCATGAGCGTTTTAAGGCTTTAATCGCTAAAGGGGCAGGGCATAAAATTGCCATGATTAACGGAGACCGTTCTCCACTTATGAGAGAGTTAAGTAAATATTGGATGAAAGCGGTAGGTTCGCCCAACTACTTTGAAGATGAAACGTTAATGGAAAACTCCATGGGTGTGCTGCTTTCACAGGGGATTAATGAAATACCTGCGTACGACCTGGAACGCAGTAAATATATTCTCAATTTTGGCTGTAATTTTTTGGAAGAGGGCACATCCCCGGTCTATTATCAACGCGTCTTCGGCCGCTTAAGATCGGTGACCAAAGAGGCAAAAACAACACTTATTCACATTGATTCGAGAATGAATCTTACCGGGGCCAGTTCCCACCGATGGATCCCCATTCAGCCCGGGACTTACGGGGCACTTGCCCTGGGCATCGCTCATGTCCTCATTGCCGACCAATTGTACGATAAAGACTATATTGAGAAAAATACGTTTGGATTTGAACCCTTTAGAGATAAGAATGGGCATGAGCATGTTGGTTTTAAGTCCTATGTCAGGAAAAATTATTATCCGGAGAAGGTCTCTGAAATAACTGGGATTCCCACGGAAACCATTATTAAACTGGCGGAAGAGTTCGGAACCCATGGATTTGCCCTGGCGATTGGCGGTGATGCTTCAAAATATGCTTCCAATGGCAGCGTGACCCAGTGGGGGATTTATTGTTTAAATGCATTGAAGGGTAACATTCAAAAGGAAGGAGGGGTCTTTTTCACATCCATTGCTCCCGGGTTCAGCTTCCCGGCAATAAACCGGGACGCAGCAGCAGGGAAAGTGGGAGAGGACATCGCTGCCAGGCCTCCTTTCGGCGATGTTTCGGTCCACAACTTCGCCGAAGCGGTGCTTTCCGGGAAACCGGGACTGATTGATACGCTGCTGATCGTCGATGCGAATCCTGTCTTCCATTCAAGAGATAAAAACAAAATGATCCAGGCCCTGAAAAAAATTGAAAATGTAGTGGTCATGGGTACATTTCTCGATGAAACAGCAGAACATGCCGATCTTTTTTTACCGGATCATTCATTCCTGGAGAAGACAGATGTAAGCGGACCGATACCGGGAATGATGTTTAGTCATGTGGGCCTGGTGCAGCCGGTGATAGAGCCGCTTTTCAATACGAAGCAGTGCGGCGATGTCCTTGTGGAGCTCGGCAAGACACTGAAAGGCCGGGGTTTGTTCCCCTGGAAAAATTACGCAGAAATTGTTAATAAACGCTTTGAAGTGTTATATGAATCCGGGGAAGGAACAATCATTGCCGAAACCGTGGATTCGGAATGGGATAGATATTTAAACCAGCGCGGTTGGAAGTCCCAACAATATGAATCCTTCCAGGCGTTCCTCAAATTGGTAAGGGAAAACGGGGGGTGGTGGGACCAGTCGGTTCATATACGACCGGTACGAGATATTTTTCATACGCCAACGGAAAAATTTGAATTCTTTTCCTCTATATTGCAGCAGCACCTGGAAGGTAAACCGGCCGCGGCAGGAAAAGGCCTTGATGCAGCGAAAGGGGATGAACGTCTGATGCCCCACTATGACGAATCCGGGGTGCCAGGTGCCGCAGGGGAGTTTCCTTTAATCCTCACCGTCTCGCAACTGTTGACAAACCGGGATGGCAAAGGCGCATCCCAACCCTCGATGATGGAAATGGTGGGAATTCAAGTGGGACGGCATTGGAAATCCTGGATTGAAATTAACCCGGAAACAGCAACGATGTATGGAATAAAGGACCGACGCTTAGCGTGGGTGGAATCTGTTAAGGACCGGGTGAAGGCTGAAGCCAGGTTTTTCCCCGGCATTCTTCCGGGTGTTGTCCATATCCACCTGGGTTTAGGACATACCTCTTACGGTCGCTTCGGTACGGGAATCGGTATTAACGCAGTGGATTTAATCGAAAACAAATTCGACTCACTTTCTTCCATACCTGTGCTGAATGGGACCCGCGTCAGGGTAAAACCAGTGATATGAGGTTGAAATGATCGTGGATAAAGATAAAGGTGTTTAAAATGATCAATTGGGGAATGGTAATTGATCTGAATAAATGCACCGGGTGTGGTGCATGTGTGTCGGTATGTCGGGCGGAAAATAATATCCCCAATGTCGGACCTGAAGAATCGCAACTAGGGCGGGAGATTTTCTGGATGACATTATTAGAGGTCGTGTCCGGTGACTACCCGGAGGTTAAGGTGCAATATATTCCCCGGCCCTGCTTCCATTGTGAAAAACCGCCCTGTACAAAAGTGTGCCCGGTCCGGGCCACCTATAAGACCGAGGAAGGACTCGTCGCCCAGATCTATCACCGCTGCATCGGGTGTCGTTACTGTATAGTGGCCTGCCCTTATACAGTCAAATCGTTTAACTGGTACGAACCCCAACGGCCGCGGGAGTTCAGCTATTTCCACAACCCGGACGTGAGTTTGCGGGAACGGGGTGTGGTGGAGAAATGTTCCTTCTGCAGTCACCGCCTGCTAAAAGCCAGGGACCAGGCCAGGTTTGAATCCAGGGAGATGCGTGAGGATGATTTCCAGCCTGCCTGCGCGGAAGCCTGTCCCACTTCAGCTATCGTGTTCGGGGACCTTGAAAATGAAAAACATGCCGTATATCGCTTAAAAAAATCCCACCGGGCATTCAAACTCCAGGAAGACCTGGGCACTGAGCCCAAAGTCATTTACCTGTCAAGGGAAGATTAACATGACACCCACCGAATTAAAGAAACATCCTGATTATATCCTTTATAAACCTATTATTGAGAGGGGCCGCGGCACCTATATCCTGGGGATCATCCTGGCGGCGATTTTTTTATGGACCATGTATATGTATTCCACCCAACTCCGCTGGGGACTTGGGGTGACGGGTTTGGACAACAGGATTTCCTGGGGATTTTATATTGTCAATTTTGTTTTCTTTATAGGTATCAGTCACGCCGGCACGCTTATTTCAGCAATACTGCGCCTTTCTAAAGCCGAATGGCGGCGGCCTATTACTCGTATGGCCGAAGTCACCACCGCTATTGTACTGGCTATTGGCGGTCTCCATCCTATTCTCGACCTGGGAAAACCGGACAATTTGTTGAACATTTTCTTTTACGGCCGGTTGCAGTCCCCACTTTTATGGGATGTCACCGCTATTACCTGTTATTTTACCGCCAGTACCGTGTATCTTTATTTACCCATGATCCCTGACATCGCCAGGCTGCGAGATATGGGGGTGCGGCCGCACTGGTTGTATCAGTTCCTTTCCTGGGGCTGGGCAGGAACCGAACGACAGAAAAAAATCCTCGATCGGGCCCTGACCATTATGATGGTGCTGGTCATTCCCATTGCCGTTTCCGTCCATACGGTGATTTCCTTTATTTTTTCAATGACTTTGCAGCCCGGTTGGCACAGCACGATCTTTGGGCCCTATTTTGTCGTGGGTGCTATCTTCTCCGGCATTGCCGCCCTTCTTATCGTGATGATCGTCTTTCGAAAAGCCTTTCACCTGGAAGGTTATCTCAAACCCGTCCACTTCCGCTACCTCTCTACGCTGCTCCTGATCATGTCCTTTTTGTGGTTCTATTTCACCTTCTCGGAATATTTAACCGGTTTTTACGGTCACGAACCCACTGAGATGAGAACGATTCTTTACAAATTTACCGGTGATTATTGGCCGTTTTTCTGGGCAATGGTCATTTGTAACTTTGTCATTCCCGTATCTATTTTAAGTTTTAAAAAGCTCAAGACCATTACCGGGATATTTATTGCCAGTTTAGCGGTCATCGTGGGCATGTGGCTGGAACGATTAAACATCGTGGTCCCGTCATTGACCATTCCCAGGCTGGAATATGCTCCCCAAATGTATACACCTACTATGGTGGAGTGGGCCCTGTTTCTCGCCGGGTTGGCGGTTTTTGCCCTGGCATTCCTTATCTTTTCCAGGCTTTTCCCGATTATCTCCGTTTGGGAGATAGAAGAAGGAAGAGAAGAGGTGGAAACCGTTAAAAAGCGCATCGAAAGTTATCAACCGGATACGGATACCGGTAGGGAAGGACAAATACAAACGGAGGGCTCACCGTGACAAAAGATGTAAAAAAACCCGATTACTATTTCATTATGCAAGTTATAAGCATATCCTTGATCTGGATTCTAGTTGCGGGAATCACCTGGTGGGTCATCAGGCTGATCGTTTTATCCATCGAACTTCATGATGCGCCTGACCTTTCCGTTATTATCAGTATTGTGGTCATCCCTATTTTTATTGCGATTGCCAGCACCCTTACTTATGTTTTTGTGGGACTGCAGCGGAACAAGGTAGAAAAAAACCAAAACAGGGGGGATAAAAATGAGGCCAACGAATGAAAATTAAAATAAAAAACAAGAACAAAAAACAATATCCACCCCGGCAAAAAAAACCGATACACTGTGGTATAAGACTGGTTTTAGCGGTTATCCTCATCCTCGGTTTTTATACACCTGGAGTGGGCGAAAAGCCGAAAAAAGAAGTGAACCTGGAAGGTATTCCTGCCAATCCCCTTTCAGGGAGAATTGTTTTTGAAAAAAAAGGGTGTATCGATTGTCATTCTATCGATGTTTTCCTGGAGAAAACCGGACCGGATTTAGGGCGGGAAAAAGTCTTCGGCAGTTTCTACGACCTGGGTTCTCGATTGTGGAACCATGCACCCAGGATGGCCGTGCAAACGGATTTTTTGAAAAAAGAATGGCCCACGATGAGTATTGATGAATTAAACAAACTCATCAGTTACCTGTTCTTTCTTCGCTACCTGGGGGAGCCGGGAGATGCTGCCCGGGGGAAAAAGCTGCTGAAATCCAAAACTTGTTTAAATTGCCACCGGATTGGTAAAGAAGGCGCATCCAGGGGGATCAGCTTAGATCAATTGACCGAATATGCTTCTCCCCTCTATACAGCCCAGGTGATCTGGAACCACGGCCCGGCAATGAAAAAAGAGATGACTGCCAGGGGAATTAAACCTCCCACCTTTGGAGATAAAGATATTACTGATATCAGCGCCTATCTCAGGGAATACAGCCGTGGACAATTTGCCAAAAGAAGATATATGTCACCGGGAAATCCCAAAACCGGGGCAACGTTATTCGAAGAGAAGGGCTGCAGCAAATGTCACTCTATATTGCCGGACCAACCATCGAAAGGCGCACAGCTCGATAAAATGAAACTCCACCGCAGTGTAACAGCTATTGCTGCCGCGATGTGGAATCACGGGGACATTATGGAGAGACTCATCGAGGAGGAAAAAATTCCCTGGCCGGAATTTGCAGGCTCGGAAATGGCGGATTTGATTGCATTTCTTTATTTTTATGATTATTACGGCCGTCCCGGAAACCCGGGAAAGGGAAAACAAGTATTTCAAGCAAAATCATGTATAAAATGCCATGGACCCGACCACCCGCTGACAATGGAGAGGCCGGACCTCTTTGCCACTCCCACCGGCCTGGTCAGTACGATGTGGAATCACGTACCCTATATGCATGAACTGACCGTAACCAAAAACATTGATTGGCCGAAGCTTTCGGAAACAGGTTTACGGGACCTTTACGCCTACCTGGTGGATTGGTGGCAAAAAGATGAAAATAAGAAAAAATAAATCAAAAGGAAACAAAAATGGATAAAGAAGAAAAGGACACCCCCGGCAATAAATTCGTGAAAAAATTCCCGGAACAAATCATTCATCTTTTCGTTGTTTTTTCCGTCTTTATAGTAGGCATCATCTTGATAAGGGCTTATGTTATCCCGGCCAGGCTTAAAGAGTCGGGATATCATCGCACTAAAACCATAGAAGCCGAACTGTCATTCAAAGGCAGTTATTCCGAATCCGAAGTCTGCGTGGAATGTCATGATGATATAAACGAAAAAAAAAGAAACGGCTTCCATAAATTCCTGGCCTGTGAAACCTGTCACGGGGCCGGGGCCGTACACGCGGAAAACCCCGGTGAAACGTCGCCCCCCGCACCCACCGGGAGAGTATACTGCGCGTTATGTCACGCTTATGACCCGGCACGGCCCACCGGGTTCCCCCAGGTGGCGACAATGGCCCACAATCCCATGAAAGCATGTATCACCTGCCACGACCCCCATGCCCCCAAACCACCTGAAGTACCGAAAGAGTGCAGTGCCTGCCATGGGGAAATTTCAAGAACCATGTCAATCTCGCCCCATGTCCACCTGGAATGTGTGACCTGTCACACGGTCCCGCAAAATCATAAAACCACACCGCGGGCTAAAAAACCAACCACACCGGAAAACCGCGAATTCTGCGGGAAATGTCATGACCGGGATGCCAGGGTCAAGGGGATACCCGGCGTGGACATGAAGACTCACGGGGAAAAATATCTCTGTTGGCAGTGTCATTACCCTCATATGCCGGAGGCAAGATAATGGATAGAAGATCGTTATTGAAAAAGCTGTTATGTTTTATTCCCGCGGCGGCCGCGGGATGTTTGTTCTCTTCTTCACGGGAACCCAAACCGGGAGAGGTGAAAAAAACCGGTCACTATGGAATGGGAATCCAGGTGGACAGGTGCATCGGATGTTTGAGATGCGTTGAAGCCTGTAAAGTTGAAAATAAAGTCCCCAAAGCGGATCATTTCTTTCGCACTTGGGTAGAAAGATATATTATTAAAAGAGAAAATAAAGTCACCGTGCAGTTGGTGGAGCGGGGTGAAAAAGAGTACACCGTTCTTGCCCCTGAGAAAGAGACCCTGCGAAGTTTTTTCGTACCCAAACTGTGTAATCACTGCACCAACCCGCCCTGTGCGCAGGTTTGCCCGGTGGGGGCCACTTTTTTAACCGAAGAAGGGGTGGTACTGGTGGATGACGACCGTTGTATCGGGTGCGGATATTGTATCCAGGCATGTCCTTATGGGGCCAGGTATATGCACCCGGTTAAAAAAGTCGCCGACAAGTGCACCTTCTGCTATCACCGGGTAAAACGGGGGAAACCACCGGTTTGTGTCATGGTATGCCCTACGCAAGCAAGAGTTTTCGGTGATTTGAACAGCCTGGCCAGCCCACTGGTCCGGGTCATACGTATGAAAAATATTCATGTACTGAAACCTTCTTTAAATACAGAACCAAAGGTTTTTTATACTGATCTCGACGGAGAAGTAAAATGAACATCGGACCACTGTTACAGTTGATGCCCGCGGTACAGCAAGTAACCGGTTACATCTATCCCAATGAGCGCGAGGTTCATTGGTCACTGTTGATCGTTCTATATCCCTATATTACCGGGATTGTTGCCGGCGCGTTTATCCTGGCTTCGCTGGTAAAAGTCTTCAACGTAAAAGAGGTGCAGCCCACCTATCGGCTCTCCTTACTCACCGCACTCTCTTTTCTACTGGTGGCCCCGCTGCCGTTACTGCTGCACCTGGGGCATCCATTTCGATCGTATGAAATATTCCTGACCCCAAACTTCACATCTGCAATGGCAATGTTCGGTTTTGTCTATGCCTGGTACCTGATGGTGGTGCTTTTGTTGGAAATCTGGTTTGATTACCGCCGCGACCTGGTGAACTGGTCAAGCGGGGAAAAAGGTCCCATGAAATGGGTCCACAAGATTATGTCCCTGTTCACCAAAGATACCAGTGACCGGGCAGTTAAATTGGATATGAAAGCCGTAAAAGTAATCACCATAATCGGCATCCCCTCGGCATTCCTCTTGCATGGATATGTGGGCTTTATTTTTGGTTCTGTCAAGGCAAATCCCTGGTGGAGCAGTGTGCTCATGCCCATTGTTTTTCTCTTTTCGGCCATCGTATCCGGGATAGCCATGGTCATCCTGCTCTACATGATTATTACACCCCTGCGGGGGAAATCCATCGACATGAATTGCCTGGACCGGGTGGCCTCCTATCTCTACTATGCCGTCATCGTGGATTTCTCACTGGAGGCATTGGACTTTATCCACCGCCTGTATGAGAGCGAAGAATCCATCAAAATATTGGCCGATATGGTATCGAACAGGCTTTTCGGCAGCCTGGTCATCATCCAGGTGCTGCTGGGCATGATCATTCCATTGGCCATCATGAGCATCGTCAAAATATTTAAATTAGACCAGGAATTGAGAAAACTACTCTATTTTGTGTCTGTAATCCTGATCCAGGTAGGTATTTTCACCACCCGTTGGAACGTCGTTATCGGCGGCCAGGTCTTCTCGAAAAGTATGCGGGGATTAACCACTTTCCATATGGAACTCTGGGGAATGGAGGGATTACTTACCTCCATCGGCCTGCTTATATTACCCTTTATTATCCTATTTGTCTTACTGAAATTACTCCCCCCCTGGGGAATTAAAACAGTAAAGACGGATTAGGAGCCTTGGCTCCTCTATTTCAGCGCTTCTTCGAGAAGTTTTTCATACAGCTCCGGGTTGTGAATTCCTTTACTCCCATCCTTCTCTAAGAGTTTGAGTATATCATAGGCAGGATCGCCTCTGCGGAGGTTATGTTGTTCTACTTTTTTCCTTAATTGGTTTAACAATTTAATGCTGCTGTTTTCCCATTCAACAAACATGTCCTCATAATCGGTTTCATGGCAAATGGAGCAAACGGCTTTCCCGGGCCGGTATAGGTTTTCATTCTCATCCCGGTGGCAATCGAGACAGGCCACCTCAGAGACCATGACATTGGGTATATCTAAAGTTGAAAAGGTGAGTTGGCTGTAATAAACAGCGTGCTGGGTCTCATGGCATGTTTTGCAACCTTCGGGTTTGTCGATTTGTTTTACTTCCTTATGGTGGCAATTCATACAATCTTGTTTTTCAATCACCAACTGGCCGTGTTTTCGTTCATGGGAATGACAGCGCTTACAGGAGAGTCCCTGTGTCTTTAAATGGATGGCATGCGAGTATTTCCACCCGAAAATGGTGGTTTCCAGGTGTTCCACCCCGGTATGGCAATTGGAACATTCGCCAGGGACCACATGGGCTTCCTGTTCAAAGGGGGGCAGTTTTTGAGTCGAATTCACCGCTTTCAGACTCTCTTCAGCAAATTGATACACCTTATCCATCAGCTTATTGGCAAAGGCAATATTATGAATCGAGTTGCCGTATTCCACCAGGTTATTATTAAAAACAGCATCATCAAGTTTTTGCCTGGCTAAAGAATACCCTTTCTTATTTTTATTCGTTTCTATGATTTTTTCCGCAGTGGCAATAACCTTTGAAAGCTGGGAAATTTTGCGATCGGCCTGGTTCTTCCATTGGGAGAGGAGTCTATTGTATCCTGCTCCGTGACAGGGTTCACAGGATTCGCCGCTGGCCCTGGTAAATTCTCCTTTTATTTCAAAGCCATCGGCTGATTGATGGTAAATATGGCAGGCCTGGCAGTTAAGACCACTTTCATACATGGGACTGGGATGATTGGGGATGCCTTTACCACCTTTGCCGGCAAACAGGTAGAACTGCGCATTATGGAAATCCGGGTGACAGGCATGGCAGTCAGGTTTTACCATTGCCGTCCTGGCAATGGATTTATGTTGAACCTCGGTATGGCACTGGTCACACTCGATTTTATGATCTGTAATGTGATTCTTGTGCATCAATTTCGTATTATCGTACAGTTTGATTTTTTCTATATCAGCATGACAGACATTGCAGCGAATCTTGGGAACGGAACCGTCGCCCACCACCATTTCACCGTGGCATTTTTGACAGGCAATTTTTTTCTCCATTACCATTTTGTGATCGTATTTGACCAGGGTATCACCTTTATCTTTGGCAATGGGAGGCTCATGGCAGTTGGTACACTCTCTGATGGCAGCTTCTTCCTCTGTATGTATAAAATGACAAAGAAAGCAAGTGCTTTCCGTCACCGTCATGTGACTGCCTTGAACGATCTGGGAATGACAACTGGTGCATCGTAATTTTCTTCCCCGGCGCAGTTCACCCAAGTGGGGACCATGATCGAAAATAATATTCTTTTTGAAGGTCACCCGGCCTTGCAGCAGACGGGTCTCATGGCATTCCGTCCGCATGCAGCTCTCGTCGGGAATTTCCGCCCACGGCTTGCTTTTCTTATAAACGCCGGTAAAATAATCCATCAGCATGGATAACGCGGTAAATTTCCCTCTAATTTTATTCTCCAACCCTGGGGGGAAATGACAATCCGTACAAGTAACATGGTTATGCGACGATTCCTGCCAACTGGCATAATAAGGCTTCATATTGTGGCAAGTATTACAAAACCGGGGATGAGAGGTGATTTCAAGGGTGAATATCATGAATGCCGCGATCAGCACCACTGTCACAACAACTGCGATACCGAATCGTTTCCAACCGCGTCCCCATATCAACCGGTGCAAGGATATAAAGTTTCTTTTAAATAACTTCAGGATTAAAATAAATTTTCGCGGTGATTTCGTTGATTTTTCTTTCTTTTGGCTCATCGTCGCTATCTCCTGGAAAAGTAATCACGCCTCAGCACAATATGAATCCCATATTGTAGGATTTTCTGAAATAAAAGTCAACACAACCTCTGAAATTTTTTTCTCCTGAAATAATTTGCAATAAAGTGAAAAAGATGGTAAAAATAAATATGAATATAAATAGATTTGCAAAAGGGGGTCGGCGACCCCACCCACTTGCACGGCATGGCCATTTTCCCACGTTAAAGACGTTTTCTCAAATCTTTGTTTTTTTTGCGCGTTTTTACAGAATATTAATAAAAGGATTTAATCATGCGAAAAGAGGATTTTAAAAAAGTCAGGAAGATATTGCAGAAGACCCAAAAAGAAATGGCAGCACTGCTGGGGCTGTCGAAGAAAACAGTGGAAAGTTACGAACAGGGACTGAGAAATATCCCCGGCAATATCGGGAGAATTGTCTATTTTCTCCTGTTTAAATTAAATATGGATAAATTTGCCAAGGTTGAATTATGCTGGAAGAAAAAAAAGTGCCCCCCCAAAATCCGGAAAAACTGTGTTGCCTGGTTAGCCAAAGAGGGTTTTTTCTGCTGGTTTATTACCGGAAAGGTGTGTGCCCTCGAAAAGTTACCGGGTGAGAGCCGCAGCGATAGTTGTTTTGAGTGCACTTTTTTTAGAGAAAATTTAAAAAAAGTATGGTAACGGTTTGGCTGCAAGTACCAGCTTCAAGCCCCAGCCCAATAAAAAAGGAGACAGTCAAGAAAAAATATGAAAAGCGTTAAAAAACAGGTGGTTAAGAGCACTTGCGGTTTATGCCAGGGCGGCTGCAGTGTGCTGGTGCATCTTAAGGACAATAAGGTTGTCAGCATCAAGGGAGACCCGGAAAGCCCTGTAAATGAAGGCGTATTGTGTGCCAAAGGCCGCGCTTCCCTGGAATACCTTTATCACCCGGACCGGTTATCCTACCCGTTAAAACGGGCAGGGAAAAAAGGTGAAGGTAAATGGACAAGAATTTCCTGGGACAGGGCGTTAGATATCATTGCTGACCGGTTTTCCCGGTCCAAAAACCAGTTTGGGCCTGAAAGCGTCTCTTTTGTGCAGGGAGCGGCAAAAGGATTGATCGACGTATATAATGAGCGGCTGGCCAATGCCTTTGGAACACCGAACTTGACTACCTCCGGCCATGTATGCTTCCTGCCGAGATTTTTGGCCTCAAAATTAACCTGTGGGTTTTACCCGCTCCCGGATTACCAGCATCCACCGGCCTGCATTGTGGTTTGGGGAGCCAACCTGGGCAAAACCCGCATCGGCGAATATAAACGGATTATCAAACAACTGCAAAGGGGCACAAAACTGATGGTGGTAGACCCGGTGCAAACGGACCTGGCCCGCAAGGCCCAAACCTGGCTGCAATTAAAACCAGGCTCTGATCTGCCCCTGGCCCTGGGAATGATACAGGTCATCATCGCTGAAGAACGATACCATAAGACCTTTGTGCAAAAACGGACCACTGGTTTTCAACAGCTTAAAGAATTTATAAACGAATATCCACCGCAGAGAGTATCATCCTTAACCTGGATTCCTGGAGAAACCATTAAGAAAGCAGCCAGGTTTTATGCGCAGCATAAACCTGCCTGTATTCAATGGGGTAATGCGGTGGACCACGGGGTTAACAGCTTTCAAACCGCCCGTGCCATTTCTATCCTTAGAGCCATAACCGGAAACCTTGATGTGCCAGGTGGAGATATAGAGCCCACATATCCATTAAAAGCAGCAGGTTCATTGGACCTCCCCTTATGGGATAAAAAAAAGTGGATGAAACGGATAGATGCCGATTATCAATTGCTTCCCCTTTTCCACCGCGTACTCCCCAGGAACCTGGTTCGGGCAATCCTGGAGGAAAAACCATACCCGGTGCGAAATATGTATATTCATGCCTCCAATCCACTTTTAACCTTCGATAACAGCGAAAAGACCTACAACGCTCTTAAAAAGCTGGAGTTCTTAGTGGTTAGCGATCTATTCATGACGCCGACGGCTGCCCTGGCTGACATTGTACTGCCGACAGCCACCTACCTGGAGTATGACAATATATCAATAACGCCCTATTATCCTGCTGCACAAATACAGCAAAAAGTGGCAGCCATCGGCCAATGCCGCTCTGATTTCGAGATCGTCAATGAACTGGCCAAACGCCTTGGCTTAAACAACTATTTCTGGGAAAACCTAGAGGATTTTTTCGATATGGTTTTGCAATCCTCCGGCATCACCTTTGCAGAATTGAAAGAGAAAGGCATTCTCATTGGCACTAAAGAGTATAGAAAATTTGAGAAAAGAGGGTTTCAAACATCTTCCGGCAAAGTTGAATTATATTCTAATCAGCTTGAAACATGGGGATTTGATCCCCTGCCCGTATATAACGAGTCCCGGGAAGCACTTGCTAGCCAACAAAAAACAGAAGAATATCCCTTCACACTCACCAGCCAAAAACCGGGATTCTATATTCATTCATCCGGGAGACAAATTCAATCATTGAGAGCCAAACATCCCGGACCCTGTGTTCATATTCACCCTGAAACTGCAAAACCATTGGGTATCCGACAGGGTGACCGGCTAGTTATTGAAACCAAAACCGGCAGGATAGAACAGAACGCTTTTTTATCCAGTCGTGTCGCACCAGGGGTCGTACTTGTGGATTTTGGCTGGTGGTTCCCGGAAGCAGGTATTTCCTCATTATATGAATTTACCAGGTCAAATGTTAATATGTTGACGGATAATGGTTCGGCGTACAATCGGGAAATAGGTTCCGGCATGTTGAGAGGTATGCGTTGTCGGGTTTATAAGGCTTGAGGATGGAAATGGTGGAAATGGGGTCAGGTGGGAAATGGGGTCAGGTATTTTATGCAGTAGGAAGATGCTCAGTGAGCCGTAGGAAGAGAAATTTTTTTTGAC
Source organism: Candidatus Aminicenantota bacterium (assembly GCA_011772425.1). GTDB lineage: Bacteria > Acidobacteriota > Aminicenantia > UBA2199 > UBA2199 > JAKAGC01. The sequence goes on along the minus strand of WVZO01000190.1, from coordinate 3,045 downwards.
TAGCCCCTTTTTTCCGCTTTTTTCGTATATGGTGTATGCATAAAATACCTGACCACATTTCTGCCACTATCTAGTTCACATCGAGACATCATCTGCATTTTTCTCTGACTGTATTTTGTTGAATAGCCTGGCCTGGTGACCTAAAAAAAACACCCAGGTTACGCGGTAGGATTTCCAGAGCATAGAGCAGCCCAAGTCGTTCCAGCTTCGCCTGAGTTGTAGCCGGCAACTGATCGGACGAAACCCCCCTTAAAAAGAGAGCCGTTTCCTCATGAGAGAACGTTTCGTTGCCTTCGAACCACTTCAGGAACGCCTTATCCTCAGGACAGAACTGCTGGCAGAGCATACAACCTATCAAACAATTATGCCAGGCCGGGTCTATCCAGTCAGGAAACGGATGATCCGGCGACCTTTCATTGTGAAATACTAAGCACCTTTCTGCACGAAGTAGAAAGCGTTCAGAAGTGATCGCGCCAGTGGGGCATTTTGTAAGACAGACTAGGCAGTCCTGACACTTGTCCATCATGCGCGGCTCGCACCAGGTATCTTCCTGACAAGGTAAATCAGAATAGAAAACTGTGGGTTGGAAAAAGCTCCCCATACCAGGGATATAGCCAATGTTATTGCGCCCATACTCAGCAAGTCCGCTGCGTACTGCCAGAAGCTTCCGCGGCAATTTAGCCGAAGCTACGCGGTATCCTTCTGGAGCCAGCCATTCTGTTAGAAGACCTTCAATCTGCCTGAGAACCTCACTGAAGCCCAAATAGGTTGGAGGAAGAATAAGCGTCAATGTTTTTCCTCTCCAAGTGAAGCTGACTTTGGTTTGAGGCCGCGGTACCGCCACCACAATCAGAGATGCCGCCGCCTGGAGATCATCTGGAGGCCGGAACGAAAAAAACGACAGTCCTTCCTGATAGAACTCCTCATCGAAAAGCTCCTGGGTGTGACGGCCTTCGATCTCTTTTTGCAACTCCTTAAGGCGCTGGATAGACACAACCCGCCCTTTCAAATCTTGCTTCTCCAACTTAGAGTAAAGAGTTTCAATGACTCTATTCATTGTCAAACCATCCTTCGCAGCAACACGCCATTGCCGCCCAACGCCTGTTTAACCTGCGTTTTTCAGAGCGTAGCGGCGAAAAACGTCAGGTTGAAACAATTGTTACGGATTTCTGGCCTGACACCTTTTCTGCGCTGCCGCCCGGCTCAACCCATTGCCCCGCCATATAGAAGTTCTTGAGTCCCGGCAGTGTCTTGCTCATGCGCATCCTCAAAGTCTTTGTTGAAATTAGCCAGCCCAAAAAGGTACCCTGCCAGTTGCCAGTGTAGCGCTCGAAGGTCATGGGTGTCGCCACATCGCGCATCTCTACCTGGGCGGCCAACCCCGGGAAACGCCGGTCGAGCAAAGCAACCACCTTATCGGCGATCTGCTCCTTCTCGGTTTTATAGCGCTTCGGGTCCTGCTTTAACTTTTTCCAGTACTCATAATCAGAAGCGAACATAACTTTCACCACTGTCTTGCCCGCAGGTGCCAGGCTGGGATCGAAATTGTACATCTGAACACCCAGTCGCTTCCTTTCCTGCCCACCAATAGTAATCGGCTCATCGAGGGGGTAGTCTATCCCGGTCACAGTTCGGGGCACTTCCTCGAAAGAGCGGGCTGCACCCAGTCCTATGTAGATTACCGAAGGAGTGACAGGAAGTTTATCATAGTAACCCTGGATTTTGTTGTTGATATACTTCCCATCCAGCATATCAAATATGGTGGTGCGACCATCAGCGGCGGAGATGACGATGTCGCTGCGGTGCTCACTGCCGTCAGCCATCCGCACACCAACAGCCCGGTTATTTTCAACCAGGATTTTAACGACCCGTGACTTGTAGTGAATCTCGCCTCCTAAGGCAAGGTAACGCCGCTCGATAGCTTGGGCAAACTCCAGGGACCCACCTAGCGGAAAGCCGGCTGTTTTTTGGTCCATCCAGGCAAGAGTTGCAAGGAATGCCAACATAGGGAAGCTAGGGCGATTTTGGAGATTTACCATAAGAGGAAAAGCCTGGCGCAGGAATGGATTTTTAAAGCGTTGGGCAAAGTCCTGGATTGTCATCTTACCAAATTTTCTAAATAACGGTAAGTAGGGAAGGAACTTAGACATCATCTTAAGCCTGTCAATTGGGCCAAATAGCTCGGGCGCCTTTTCTACAGGCATGGGAAAGTTAATCATCGTACGAATCCCTTTGGCAAACTCTTCGATGACATCCTTATCCTCCGGTGCAAGGTCCTTCATATGCCGCTCAAGGCGGTTCACGTCGGTGTAGACGATGAAAACCTTGCCTTCCCTTCCTTCAATCCGGGCATATTCTTCGTGGTCAAAAAAAGTCCGCCCCTGCACCGCACCCACTTCTTCCCAAAGACGGTAGAAACTTTGTCCCGGACTGGAACCCGTCAACCAGTGCAGACATCCGTCAATTGTATAACCCCTGCGCTTCCATGAAGTACAACATCCGCCAGGTTTGGTGTCCATCTCGAATATGCAAGTATCGTAGCCGTTCATCTGACCATAGCATCCGGCAGACAGTCCGGCAATGCCCGCGCCGATGATTATTATCGATTTTTCCATTGAACATCCTCCTTATTTTTGCTTCTTCTTCAGCCCATTTTTCTACATCAACAGCTTTCATCCGGCATAAATTAAAAAGCTTGAAGTTATGGGGATGAATAATGGTGTCAGGTAATTTATTTGGCCATTGATAAGGGAAAAATCTATCAATTAATAGAGAACGACGATANNAACGACGATATGGAAGAATGGGAACTTCATATCAATATAATAACTGGCAGTTAATAAAGAAGTAAAGAAGGAAAAGAAGTTTTTTTTAACTGGCCCCTTTTTTCTTTAAATGCTTAAGGTTTTAGGGTTCAAGCAAAAAATCTAAACAGGCGGAAGGAAAAAGGAACTCCGATCGTCAAAAATCCACCCGGCGGAATGACAATCGGACGCCAGATTGTCAATAATCCAATCGGCGGAACGACGATCGGAGGTCCGATTG
>WVZO01000744.1 GCA_011772425.1 Candidatus Aminicenantota bacterium | reverse complement strand
GGTGACGTGGTCAATACAGCGGCCCGGCTCGAAAAAATCGCCCAGGCGAACCAGATTCTCATCACCGGGGCGCTGCACGACCAATTAAAAGGCCAGGACGATATTAAAATGAAACCCTTTGGGCGTTTTGAACTCCGCGGAAAAAATCAAGAAGTTGATGTTTTTGAGGTACAATCGTAAGACAGACCCAAATGGAAAAACTCATAAACAAAACCATAGCTAAACGATACCGATGTGTCGAGAAGATCGGCTCAGGTGGAATGGGCGTCGTTTATTTAGCCGAAGATACCGTACTAAACCGGAAGGTGGTTTTAAAAGTGCTTCAGCCCACCTTTAAGGATGAAAAGAATATGTCACGATTTTTCCGGGAAGCCAAGATCTTGAGCCAATTAAATCACCCTCATATTGTTACCATTCATGACTTTGGCATGTGGAAAAAAAATATGTATATCGTCCTGGAGTATTTAGAGGGCAGCAACCTCCACCAGATCATTAAAGAAAGCGGACCTTTACCGGTCACCTGGCTCCTGGATGCGCTGCCGCAAATGATGGATGCACTGGAAGCGGCTCATCATAAGGGTATCATTCACCGCGATCTCAAACCCTCAAATATTTTCTGTCTAAAGCAAGTTGATCATACGGATTACATTAAAATTCTCGATTTTGGCACCGCCATCTCTTTAGATCAAGATATTCTCGATAACATAACCCCTACTGGCGAAGTGATTGGCTCACCTTCTTACATGTCGCCCGAGCAAATAATGGGTAAAGAGATTTCGCCGCGTTCTGATATCTATGCCTTAGGAATCACCATGTATGAGATACTCTCGGGAGAAGCCCCTTTCCGCAGTGATAATATGATGTCAATATTGCTGTCCCACCTCTACAAGCTCCCAAAACCTATAAATTCTTTGAAGGGTGAAAATGAGCCACAGATTCAGAATCTCCTGGAAATAGTGAATACCTGTTTAAATAAAAACCCGGAAGATCGATTCGGCTCTATCCACGAACTACGAAAGGCTTTAACTGAAACGCCTAAAAGTAACTTCCGTCTCCCGGAAAACCTGGTGGGTGAACGTCAAATGCGTTTTAAACAGTATTACCTGGGACCACTTGATGATACACATATCGAAACCAGGATATCCAGAATACCGCGTGCTCCGGATACACCGCTGCTGGTCATCGAGGCTGAGAATTTACCCATCGAAAGTACCATCACGCCGCTGCTCAAAATCACAAATTTTACTGTCCAAAGCCCCATCTCATTAGATTGGGATAAGATGAAGAAAATGAAGCTCCCGCAAGCAATTATCCTCAATAAAGGCAAAGACGAAAATTTGAAGCTAATACAGGAAATTCAACGAATTAAGGAATGGGAAACCATCCCGGTTCTTCTATGCGGCCCCGAAGGTGACTTAGACTATATTTCACGGGCCATTGATGCAGGTGCCGGTGATTATCTTTCATATCCGTTTGATCCCAAAGAAATCATCAAAAAAATCGAAAGTTTAAACAAAAAAAGTCATTAAAATTTTCATTCTTGCCTGCAAATAGAAAAAAGAGTAAGTGGCAAGGTCCCAAATGAGGCCATTATTTTTTTTGCATATTTTAGAATGAATGACAGCTTAAAACAGATACCATCACGGGTAGCAGTAATTACCTGCCATAACTATGATGCAGCCAATGTCACTTTGGCAGTACAGAAAGGCCTGGAATGCCTTGGCGGGGTATCCGCATTTGTGAAACCTGAAGAGAAGATTCTCCTTAAACCTAATATGCTGGCTGCCAGCGCTCCCGAAAAAGCAGTAACTTTCCATCCAGCGGTTTTTAAGGCGGTGGCGGAATTATTTCTGGCCTATGGAATTAAGCTCTCTTACGGCGATTCTCCCGGTATCGGCAAGCCCAGGCGTACCGCTGCCAGGTGTGGGATTATGCGGGTAGCTGAAGATTTGGGTATTCCCCTGGCTGATTTTGTTAACCCCATTCAGGTCTCTTTTCCTGAGGCATTACTGCTTAAACAATTGCATTTGGCTGCTGGCGCAGTGCAGGCAGATGGCATGATCAGCATGTCCAAAATGAAAACCCATGCCTTGACCCGTCTGACCGGGGCCATCAAGAATCAATTCGGCTGTGTCCCCGGATTTTTAAAAGGCGAGTTTCACGTTAAGATGCCTGACATCATTAGATTCTCCCAGGTCCTGGTGGATATTACCCGTTTTTTGCGACCCAGGCTTTACATCATGGACGGTATTCAAGCCATGTCTGGAAATGGTCCACGTGGGGGAGATGTCTTTCCAATGAATGTGCTGCTTTTTGCCACAGATCCGGTAGCCCTGGATGCTGTCTTCTGCAAATTGATAGACATAGATCCCGAATGGGTACCGACTATGAAAATTGCCCAGGAATCGGGATTGGGGACTTACCAATGGCGAGAGATCGAAATTGTGGGTGATGATATCCTACCCCACATCCGTTCCGATTTTCCAGTGAAACGCTGTCCGGTTAAACAATCCAAATCACTGGGTCCTTTGCCCTCACCACTCAAACATTGGCTTTCACCGCGCCCCATTATTGATCGCCATTTATGCAAACATTGCGGCGACTGCATTTTGCAATGTCCGGTAAGCCCCAAAGCATTGATATGGTCTGACCCTAACACCAAAAGAACTCCGATATACAGATATTCCCTATGCATCCGCTGCTATTGCTGCCAGGAGATTTGCCCGGCACATGCCATTTCAGTTCAATTCCCGCTATTGGGCCGTTTGATCCATCGTCTGATAGACTGATCACACTCCCACAAAACCTTTTATTTTTTGTAAAAATATGATATATATAAACGGGAATTATAAATGTCGCCAGTGGAAAAACACAATCGCACAGTTCAGCGTATCTACCTGGGCTCACTAACTTTTACAAGTGTACTGACGCTGATCTGGATTTTCTTTGTTATCACAAAGCTCGACGGTGGTCTCCTTTTCACCGGCTGCCAGATTGATCAGGATACGCTTAAACGGATTGCCGTGGCGTTCACCATTATTGTCATCCTGTATGGCTGGTTCTGGTATCGTGTTCGCCTCTTCCTTTTGCGTCGCGTGGTGGGTCTCTCGGAGCAGGAAATAAAAAGCGTGTTCGAATCACGAATGGACAGACCATTTGATCTTTCAGCGATTCTGGCCAGACATTCGGAGCGACGCATTCGCATCATTGATATGATTGGCCGACGTGGACGCGCCCTCACGTTGGCGGCAGGCTATAATGTATATGTCTACTTCCGTATCTCCGCAGGTTTAGAGCCGCGCTTTTTAACTGCTGCACTTGTCGATGGCCTGGTGGACGCCATCCTCCTGTCCTGGCTTTATCTTTCGGCCTACCATTCAAACGGCTTGCTAGGACGAGTGGTGTATGGGGGACCAACGCGTATCATGGATGGGACACTGGCCCGTGCCAACCTCTTGTCCATCGTCACACTCTGGAATTGCTTCAAGTTTATCATGGTCCCGCTTGGGACGCAAATGACAGCCCATTTCCCTCCCCAAACCTATGCAGCTCTCTTCGGATTCATCTGGGTCTCGTATCAGATCTCGGACACACTGGCAGAGATCGTGGGTTCGCTTCTGGGTAAGCAGAAGCTGCGCGTCTGGGGGATTGGTGAGGTGAATCGCAAGTCCATAGCTGGAACCTGGGCCTGTTTCCTGGGTTCTTTTTGCACATGCCTGTTCATGATCTATGTTCACGGTCTGCCTTTGACCTGGCTCGGCCTTGCTGTGGTTGTTTCTATCTCCAATACTTTTTTTGAGCTATTTTCACCACGGGGAACCGACGACTTCACGATGGCGACCGCCAATGGACTGCTCTGTTGGGCATTTGGGGTGTTAATATATTAGGAACAGATGTCAGGAAACCCTGTGAGACTCAAAACATGGCATCATTTAGAATGGTCTCAAATTTATTCACGACATCACCAACACTGATCCTATCCATGCATCGTTCTCTTTTATAACAGAAAAGATTTACGCAACGACACTCCGACCTGTCGATGGTCACAGCATTTCTGTTCTGTGGGCTGTATATCTTCGGTCCCGGGGCCAGCAGACAGATACTTGGCAAGTTATGAAAATGAGCAATGTGTCTCGGACCACTGTCCACACCTATAAAGTAGTGGCTGTGTTTCATGATCAAAGCAAGCTCTCTGAGGTCCACCTTTTTAACTAAGGAGTGCACCTCAAAGGGCAGCTGATGACCAATGTCCTGAAAATCAGCCGCTTCTTTTTCTGTACCCCCCACAAAGATGAATTGAAAACTTCCCAGTGTGTGAATTATCCTGAGGAGTTCAACCCAGCGATCATTCCTCCAATGCTTGATATGCCAGCCCGAGCCTGTATGGATGATAATTTTTTCCGAAGCGGTATCCCTTAGAAATGGAAAATGTACTATTTTCTCGTAATCTTTACTGAAAAACCGGAAAACCTCATCGAATTCGACCTTCTTTGTCCTCTTCACTTCCAAAACATCGAATAAAACTTCTTCAAACTGTTTGAGGTTTGCCTTTGCTCTCATGTTTCTGGCAATATATACTCCATATTTCATATATGCCCCCAATGCCAGTTTGATCCGCCTGTAACCGATATCTTTCAAAACATTGTACGAATCCCTGCTCAGTTGCAGAACAACGACACAATCATAATGTTTAAAGCTTTCTGATCTGTTCGTCCATTGCTCTGTTTCGCGGTGGTAAACAGAACGTCTGGTAAATACAGTTTTAATGCCAATCATTCTCTTGGCCAACGGTTCGAGTGGCGGTGATACCATGATGTCCACTTGGGCATTGGTTTCATCCAACAGATGTCTAACAGCCGGAAGTGACGTAATAAACTCACCGATCAAACCATTATTCACAATGAGAATGCTTTGTGCCTCCTTCAAGATGCATCCATGTCTGCCTCTCAGGCGAAGCTTGAGCATCAGGGGCACTTCCCTGAACATGCGGAAATATTCGGAGTTGAACCTGTCCGTTGTGAATCGAGCCAATTTATCTCCTCATTTCAATGCCGTAAACCAGGCGGATAAGACTTTACTTCGGTTGTGTTCCCCATCCAAAAGTCCTCAATGTTTCAGATATCATCTGGAAATCAAAGAATGAAAATGTTGCCAGTTCTATTGGAGTTGTACAGGTGCAGCCAGGGCATCTCTGACGTTCGGGTCTTATTTCGGTCAATCGTTGGAGTGCCATCTCAAAGGTCACACGTTTATCTCTCAGATTCAAGTATCGATCGTGGTCTGGTCTGGAAAAACACAATGCAACCTTCCCTTCACTGGTGATATAACAGAACAGCCTGCCACTGTAGCAGGGTATAATGTTGATATCACAGGCAATATCTTTAAGAATCTTTAAATTCTTGGTTGTGTTGGTTATAAACCGGCCTCTGCTTTTTTGTTCCAGCAGATAGTCCAGTAAGTCCAGTCCGTATGCGTTGTGAGAATCAATCTCTTGAGAACGCCCTGAAGCGGAGTAATGCCTGATGAGCTGGAAATTCGCTCCAAATGAGTATTGGTCTGATAACTGCAGCACATGCTCCAGATCACTTTTTTGCGTGCCTTTGTGAAGAACTGTCAATGAAAGCAACCCGCGCATTGTGCTGCGAGAGTGCTTGAGGAATTCGAGCCCTTCAATGACTTTGGAATATGAACCTTTGCATCTGTAGGCATCATGTGTCTCTTCTCTTCCATCTATCGAGAAAAAAAGGAAATCAGCGCCTCTGATCTTCTCAAATGTCTCTTGCAAAAGGAACATATTGGTGTTGACGGTTACTTGCATGTCCGTTGTTGTCTTGATATAGTCCACAATCTCGCCAATGTCCCTTCGCAACAGACACTCACCACCCGTAATCAATACCCAGTTTGCTATATGTTTTGTTTTGTCGATGACAGTCTTAACTTCCCCAGTGGTCATTTCATCGGCTGTATGGCTCGGTATGCTGCAGTAGGCACAATGATGGTTACATTTGTTTGTCACCCTGAAATCGAGCCACAGCGGAGCCGGTTTAAAAAAATATCTGGCCCGCACATAGTTCCTTAGCATTTTCAGGGCAGGATAAAGGATAGCCATCATTCCAGCCTATTAACCGAGATTTTTTTTTGCTTCGTTACCATCGGGACCCCTTCTCTACAATATGCACATTTCTTTTTCTTATCAGAATTCATAAACTATTTCCTTCTTGATAAGTACCCAAGATATTTTAATAAACTTTCAATATAATGTCAACCTTAAAAACATCCAATGTCAGGGTCTCGTCAAAGTTCTTAAATCCGATTAAAAAAGCGAGAATAAAATGAAGAAAATGAAGCTCCCGCAAGCAATTATCCTCAATAAAGGCAAAGACGAAAATTTGAAGCTAATACAGGAAATTCAACGAATTAAGGAATGGGAAACCATCCCGGTTCTTCTATGCGGCCCCGAAGGTGACTTAGACTATATTTCACGGGCCATTGATGCCGGAGCCGGTGATTATCTTTCATATCCGTTTGATCCCAAAGAAATCATCAAAAAAATCGAAAGTTTAAACAAAAAAAGTCATTAAAATACTACTTGACTGTCCCCAACCCCCCCCAAAACCCAAAACCATTGCTGAAAATGCCTGGGAAGACTACCTCTATTGGCAACAAACCGATAAAAAAATTTTCAAACGGACCAATCTGTTGATTGTAGGTATGGGGTCAGGTATTTTATTGCCTTTTCTTTTGTTCTGGTCACTGGTTACCGGTCATTGCTCACCTTTGTGGAATCCATTGATGAGAGATAAAATACCTGACACCATACCTAATAATGTATTTTGGAAATATTAATTAATAAAGTATTTCTTGAATTGCATTTTTTGGGAAATCTTTCTCTTCAAAAATATTTCCAATATCTGTGAAATAATAACTACAATCTACTAATTTATCCGTATACTTTCTTTTTCCTTTAAGATAAATACTTTTATTATAAGGATTACAACTACATATAAAAGAATCCACTGGATTAAGGCCATTTCCTCCTCCCGAAACTTCGTTCCCACTCCAACTTTCAATACCATTAAAAGAAATTTCTTGACCATTTTTAAGTACAACCGTTAAAATTGCGTAATGATTATATGTATTATCTTTTTTCCATTTAAACTTAATAGAAATAACATCTTTGGGGTTAAAAATATGATTCTCATGAATCTTCATTCCTCGATCATATTTTTGTGTTTTAAGAGCTAATATCTTAGATTCTTTCTTTTGATCTTCAGCAAATGCATAATCAAATTCATAAACAAATGTCCAATCGTATAGGTTTATAATTTCCCCATCTACATATTTAATTGTCAAATATTTTTTGTCATTTTTATTGATCCCGCTTATATTCTCTGAATCTTTTAATTTATTTTTCTTTTCATGTTTAAGTGAAGTAGGTTTCATTTCCTGTTGACTACTATTACACCAAATAAATCCTAAAAGAATAATTAAAATAAAGATAAAATGAAATCTTTTAATTATCATGATTTACCTCCTAAATTCTAAACTGGCGAGTAGACCAGGGAATATCACCCCAGCCCCTCTTAAACGTACGAGAACCTCTCTCCTCATACGGCTTCTACCATTGTCGTTCAATCACCTTAATCCTCCCACAAAAGTGGTTGTTAAAGCGTTTGAACAAATGGTTGTTTTCACTGGCAAGATATTTTTACCACACAAGAAGAACTACAATGGATTTAAATACTATGGAATAGGCCTAGGTCAGCTTCGTGGTGCATGTGGGCTACCGCCCCCAGAGGATGTTCCAGAACCTTAACCTCTTTAGCCATGCCAGCTCAAATGTTTTCCATTTAAGCATCTCCGGTCTTTCCTGAAAAAATACTTTTACCACACCTTGATAAAAAAAGTCAACCCCCCTGATAAAAAAAATAAAAAAATCCTTCTGCTTCCCCCCCCTTCAACCATCCTCCTGTTTGCCGTCAAAATTCTTAAAAAAAAGGGGTTGGTGCCTTATCGTAATTCACCATCAAAAAAAAATATTTTTTTCAAGACGCTCATCATTGTTATCTATTGGGATATAGAAAGCGCCTAAAACTGCCCCCTAAAGTTTTCGTGAATGAACTCATTGAGAATATTTAACGGTATGGAAATAGGGGAAATAGGTGCCAGGTAAATAATCCACTGTGGTTTTTAATTCTTGATGTTATTCCAGGAGCAGACGATGATAGCCGGTGTGGATTAAAAACCGGGTCAGGGGCAAAACCACATTGTTTTTAAGCATGGTTGTCTCAGACCGGGGCGATAAGATAATTCCATTTTTATAATTCTGTACCTGTTTTAAATCCTCCGGCCGGATATTCGTTGTCCATTTTACTTCCACCGGGAACATCGAGTTACCCTGTACCAACACGATGTCAACCTCCCCCTTACTTCCTTTAATATAATACGTAGGTGCCCATCTTTTGCAATGGTCCACCGCTGCCGCTTCAATATATGAAGAAGCAAACCGGTTATCTTTTAGATTTTGTTTGATCCGGTCAATAGATAATTCGGGTTCCAGGTAATTGGAAACCGCATGGTGGATAAAAGGGTCACGGAAATATATTTTACGATTTTTTTTGGGAGCGCCGGTCAGCTTATGTTCGATGATGGCTTCCTGGATGTGTAAGACATGCATGGATACCAGGACATTACAATAATCGGCGATGGTTTTATGGTGCTCGATAGAGAGATACCTGCCCAGGTTATTCCAGGAAACCTGCGTATTATAAGTGGCCGTGATTCCTTTGAAAATCTCGAAAAGATAATCTTCATTCTTATTGTGTTTCAAAATATCCCCGATAATCCACTGGATATAGGTATTCATTACGCTCTTTGAAATCGTGCCTTTTAAGCGGAATTCATTAATGGCGGGTAGATAGCCGCCGTGGACAAGGTATTCGTATAAGAGTTCCGTTAACAGGTGGTGCCGGTTTTCATAACCGGGAATTTCAGCCGTAACCGGGGTGGAACCGATTTCTTTGCACAGCGGTTCCAGTTCTTTCTCTCTCAGGCAAACGAATTCCTTAAACGATAAAGGGAAAAAATCAAAATCCGTTTTATCCGCCGCTCCCCGCCTCCCGGCAAATCGTTTCATGGATGTGCGGATAATGCGGTTATCGGAACCCGTTAAAATAACGGACATGGTATTTAATATACCGGCGTCGGCCAGGTATTTAACGGATTTATCCCAATCCGGTATGTAATTCACTTCATCAATAAACAAAAACTGGTGGGGAATCGATTCATCATAAAACCGGTTAATGATTCGCCTCAGGATATGATGCGTATCGATAATTTCACCGGAGATAAAAAGAACGGCTTTGGGGACGATATTCTTTTCCGTCAATAGCTTCAGTATGAACTGTTTTAAGAAAGTGGTTTTCCCGATCTGCCTGCCGCCGGTAATTAAATAGATACCGGGAATATCGAAAATGGGTTCATCCAGCAAAGGAGAATGATAAACCAGGGGTAAACCGCTCAATCGTTTCAAATGAGGGTCGTGTTCTTTATATCTGGTTATGGACTCGTTAAACTGGTTATGGATGTCTAATTCTTCAAACATTTTCTTATTTTAACGCATTTGCTGAATTTAGTCAATGGGCAATGACTAAATTTAGTCAATGGCCGTTGACCAAATTTGCTTAATAGCCCCATAGGCTTGATAAATAAAAGGTTCGGGCCTACATGGAATGTCAAAACGGCATGTCGAAATAGGTGCCAGCTAAATAGATGTAGATGTGCACGGTGCATGACAATATGGCTTTATTGTGGCATCCTTTTTCAGTTGACAGTTGGCAGTTGACAGTTGGCAAGAGGAGAAGCCAGGAGAGAATGGAAAAAGTGACAGACAAAAAATTCGCTTGCAGTTAAGTCCGCAGCGACATTCAAAAAAATCATGTTCAGAATTCTTCAGGATATTTTTCTTTAGTGAGACCAGCAGTTTCTGCCAATTTTGTTTCGACAAAAGACATGGGGCATTTAACCAATAAACCGTTGGCCCTACATTGACAACATAATCCCATGCGTAAGAAAGTCCGATATTGGGATCAGAGTAATCCAACAGTACCTCTAAAGCGGTTTTCGCAGAAGCAGTACTTTTATATGCGACAATAGACAGTTTAAAGCGGAGATAGGTTTTGCCTGCCCTGTTTTCTGAAAGAGGTTTTTGTGATTTAAAATTATATATTCGGATTTCTTTTATACCTTTGTTCAAGAAGGAATATGAAGTAAAATAGTTTTCTTTTTTCGCAGAAATTTCAAAATTCGCAATGTGCGATAACGAACCGGTTAGCGCCTCAAGAAACTTTTCAGTTCCCGGATGTTCCTGTTCTTTGCTGTTCTCTGTTGAGGCGGTTGCCACCAGCCAGAGGGAAAATAAGCATACCATGATAATGATAACAAGATTTCGACACCTTAACATAACGTCCTCCTGATAGAAAACACCTGGAAATTCAATTTTCATTGGCCTTGCCATGAAGTGATTATAACATCTAGAATGCTGCAATGCAAGATTAAGTCAACTTATGCCAGAGTTAAAATGTGACCGATTGTTAAATAAAAAAGCTTGTACGGAATATCAAAAAGCTCTGAGGAAAGATAAAAACGCTGTAAATTAATATCAAAAAGCTCTTGAGCTAGATCAAAAAAGATTTGACGTAAGATTAAAAAGCTGTGAATTAAGATCAAAAAGCTCTTAGGTAAGATTAAAAAGCTGCAAATTAAGATCAAAAAGCTGTGAATTAAGATCAAAAAGATTTTAGGTAAGATCAAAATAGATTCAATGAAAGAACAAAAAGATTTTAAGTCAGAGCAAAAAGATCTAAATTCAAAGCAAAATAGATTTGACGTCAGAGCAAAAAGATGTCTCTTAAGAGCAAAAAGATGTCTCCTCAGAGTAAAAAGATGTCTCCTCAGAGCAAAAAGATTTAATTTCGACTGAAAAATAAGGGTAACCTGTTGAAAAA
>WVZO01000308.1:15370-16240 GCA_011772425.1 Candidatus Aminicenantota bacterium | reverse complement strand
TTTAGGTTATCATAGCGCCAGATCGTTTGAAAAAATGTCAAACGATCGGAAGTCTTGATCGCTGATGGATGATTAAGGCTGAGCGGTTTGGTTGTTGGAAATAGGAAATTTAAATATGCCGTGTGCATATGAAAAAAGGAGGTCAAAATGATGTTTTATAATGGTATGCCGCCTTAACTTATGTTAAGCCGGCACATTCTTTAAGGTTTATAGTGTGGAAGGATAAAAAAGGGATTAAGTGGCGAATATGCCGCCAGAGTGCAGGTGTGTTAGTCACTATCGNNAGATAAGATCCACTGTTGATTATATTGGATTGTTATAGGCAATGAAAGGAAGTTTATAAAAATTATAATAGAATTATAAGGAGAAAAAAATGTCATTACCATTGTGTTCAAGTAAAGTAATTATTTTGATGGACCCACAAAACGCCACTGTGGATGGCTGCTACATGGTTGATAACCACCCTACCAAAAGCCAATACGTAGGAACCAACCACATACAATTATACGCGATCCACAACGAGAGAGTTTGTTTCACACCCATTAATATGAGTGGTCAATATTCAGTTGTGTTGCCGACAATAATTAGATGGGCAAATTCTGGAGCATGGGGCTATTTCCCCTTACCCAAAAAATATACTGTTGACGATATAGATGTGTGGGTAGCGGAGATAGGTGGCGACAGAGGGCAAACTTACACCGCCAAGGCATTATGTAAGGTAGGCGATACTGGCGATCCGTTCTACCTTACTTTTCAGATTTCAGTAAGCTAATAAAGGAGGAAACCAAAATGGCTAAAATAAAAAATGACTTTTCAAAAATAGATTTTCCACCCTGTAACACCCAAATATTCATTTGCGTTGACCCGGGT
>WVZO01000308.1:14883-15349 GCA_011772425.1 Candidatus Aminicenantota bacterium | reverse complement strand
TCAGAAATGAAAAGCCGGTAGCGGCAGATGGATGTAAGAACCTATGTTGGGTGTTAGATAAGGCATATAGTAGTGGCGGTAAATCTGATACCTATCAGATTGCAATAATGGTAAATGAAGTACCGATACATTGGGACCCATTTATTGCTTGCAAATGAGAAACGTATAAACGCGTGAATGAGGTCGCGTCTCAACATTAGACATTTCGTCAGTAAAGAGGTAAATTGCATCGTGCAGCGAAATGAAAAAAGAAGGGGGCAATTCTTATTGCCCCCGACTTCCTTTTATTAATACTCTGCAAAATGCGCTAAAAAAAACAAAGTTTTCCCGGTTGATGTCTTACAAATATCATGAACAAATCCTATTGGGCTGCGGGCGCCGCCCGCCTTTTGAAAACCGGGGAGTCGATGGAATCATTTTTTCCCTTGACGATCATTTTGTGACCTTTTTTTTCCTCAACGGTTGA
>WVZO01000308.1:0-14753 GCA_011772425.1 Candidatus Aminicenantota bacterium | reverse complement strand
TGCACTGGAAGGTGATATTAATTACCGGCAATTGTTGACACTTTTTACAGAAGTGGATAGGCACTTTTCCCGGGAGATCGATATCCGTGACCTGAAAGAACTGCCTTTCAAGGAAGCGGTAAAAGAAAAAGGAGTGGTGGTCTATGAAAAGTAAATTAGTCATTTTAAAAAGTGAGATAAATAGAGACCTGGAAAAATAAGGGTAAAAAGGGATAAAGTCTACTATACAGGGAAAACAATTTACCTGTCCACAACCCAGACAAGCTGGAACCAAAAAGATTATTTTTAACCACAGAGACACAGAGGACACAGAGTTTTTCTATAAAAATTTCTTCTCTGTGTTCTCTGTGCCTCTGTGGTGAAAAAATATTTTGCCAGAAAGTGGCAAGATTTCACGACAAGGTAACCATACTTTTCACCCATACTTTTCCGATTAGGCGCTCATGAAGGAGCCC
Organism: Candidatus Aminicenantota bacterium; assembly: GCA_011772425.1. Classification (GTDB taxonomy): domain Bacteria; phylum Acidobacteriota; class Aminicenantia; order UBA2199; family UBA2199; genus JAKAGC01. The sequence continues at coordinate 14,298 of WVZO01000308.1, read as the reverse complement.
ACGAATGACACGAATTAATTAGGCAAATTTCTTGCCATTCATCCGGTTTTTCCTTTTTCGTCTTATTTTGATCTGAGATTTATAATCGTGATCTTTTTGTTCTATTTTTTTTGTCATTTTGATCTCTAATTGACATTATTTTGATCTCCGAGTACTACCACCCCATTGTTTTTTTATATTATCATACAGCTATAAATAATAAAAAACTAAAAAAAGGAGATATGATTATGATGATGAGAAATTTCAAGTCATTTTTATCTTTGTTAACATTGTGTGTGGTGTTAATTTTCCTGGTCTCTTTATCGAAACCGGCGGCAGCAAATGCCGAAGCAGGTGAGACGGATGATGTCAAAATCGAAGAAGACCTGGTCACAGAAATCCCGGCCAATATCCTCAACACCCGGATGCTAAAATTAGATGTGAAATCCTACGCCGGGCATATCAACGTGCCGGGTAAAGACCCGGAGGGAGATTACAACACCCACCTGTTTTACTGGTTTTTCGAGAGCCGGAACAGTCAATATGTCCCGGAAGAAAAAAAGAAGGACATTCCCTTAGTGATCTGGCTGAACGGAGGACCGGGGGGTTCTTCCCTGCTGGGGCTTTTTATGGAAAACGGCCCTTTTCTTATTCAAGACGATGATACCGGCACCATTGTGACCAATCCCAACAGTTGGAATGAAGAGGTGCATCTCCTCTACTGGGACCAGCCGGTGGGAACCGGTTTCAGCTACTCCGTGCCAGAGGGCCGCTATGCCCACAGTGAAGCGGAATTAAGCCGCCAGTTTTACCTGGCCATCCAGGGATTTTTGGACCGTCACCAGATATATCGAGACTGTCCCCTCTATATCACCGGTGAGAGCTACTGCGGCAAGTACATCCCCAATATGGCCACAGAAATTATGAATCGAAACGGGAAATTAGAGAAAAAGGAAAAGGACCCCCGTTACATCAATTTACAGGGGCTGGCCATCGGCGACGGCTGGATCAACCCGGAGCTCCAGACCAAAACCCAGTTGGATTATGCCTTTCAAATGGGATTCGTGGATACCTTCCAGGAACAGGAGATCATGAAAATGTACAAAACATTCTCCGGTTTAATGAAAGATGCGAAGAAGCAGAAAAAAGGGTCGAAGAAATACCGAAAGCTGATGAAGCAAGCCTCTTGCTGGGGTAACTGGGTAGTGGAACGCACCCTGGACTGCGGCGGCAACCCGGATATGTATGATGTGCGGGGCTGGACTGATGTATCTGCCGACCTGCTGACCAGGTATTTAAACCAGGGGAAGTATAAAAACAACCCGAATCCTACAGTAAAAGAGTGTCTGCACGTAGACGACTCTATCACCTGGGTAACTGCCGATGATGAAGGACCGGTTACGGAAGCCCTGGTGGATGACGCCATGGCCGATGCCGCCCATTTGCTCCCGGCACTTTTTAAAAATTACCGGGTACTGATGTATACCGGCAATTTCGACCTGATCTGCGGCTTCACCGGTACAGAATACATCTTGTGGAATTTAGACCGATTTAGCCCGGACAGACAGCAAGAATGGGTGAAACGTTGGCTGGAAAAATGGCGAACGCTGCACAGGAAAGTATGGGTGCTGCCGCCCAATCAAACGTTGGGGTATATCAAGCATTATGACAATGTAACCCAGGTGAACATCCCCCAGGCTGGCCACCTGGTTCCCATCGCTCAACCCGAAGTCAGCCGCACCATGATCAACAACTGGATCTTCAAGCGCCCTTTTCCCGCTTATGATCCCCTCGAGAAGAAGCTTAAATGCTGCAAATATGTAAAAAGAGAAAATTGCATTAAATAAGGAGGAATAAACCATGAAACCTTTAACATTTAACCAATTATGGCAAAAAGACGGCAGTGTTCATAAGGATGCGCCCCGATGGGCAAAGTCATTGGCTGAAATCCGCAAAGCCTTTCCCTCTCCCTTTAAAGAAAGCCCGGACCGCTTGCTGGAACAAGTGACCAAAGGCATCAAGAAACTGGATGAGCTGAAACAGGAAGTCGGTGGGCCGGCCTTCCTGGGACGACCAGGGTCCTTCAACCCCAAAGGTCCCGATTACAAAAAAGCCAGGGAAGCCCAATTACCCCATCATGACCTGGGTAACCTGGATAAGATACTTGAAGAAACCATCAACCATTCGGTGGACCTTTTTAAAGGGCTGCCCAACTGGAATCACCCCTTGAGCATGCCCAATGTGATCCCGCCGGCCAATATTGCCGCCATCATTGCTGCGATGATGACCGAGGTATTCAGTCCCAATATCATCGAGGGAGAATATTCCTGGGACGTGGAATTTTCCGAGCTGGAATCCGCGGCCATGTTGGCCCGGTTAATCGGTTGGGACCCGGAAACCGCAGGCGGACTCTTTACCTTTGGCGGATCGGGCTGCTATTTTTACGGTATGAAGTATGCCCTCACCCGGGTCCTGGGACGGGAGTCACGTTTTAAAGGAATCCGCACCGAGGGCAAAATACTGGTCTCCCAGCAAGGGCATTATTGCAAACTCAACTCCACGGATTGGACCGGCCTGGGCATGGACCATATCATCGATATTGAAACAGACCCGGAGACTAATGTCATGGATATCATCCAACTGGAACGGGTGATGGAAAAGTTGTATAAAGAAGGTACCCCTATCATCTCCATCATATGTACCATGATGACCACGGACACCAATGCCGTGGACCCGGTAAAACAGGTGAGGGAAATGGTGGAAAAATACCCCAACCCCCACGGATACGGGAAACCCTTCATTTACTGCGATGCGGTTTGCGGTTGGTCGTGGTTGGTCTTCAAAGACTATGATTTCGAACATAATCCCCTGGAGTTTACCCGGGAGATTTTACCCTTCATCAAACAGAACAGCGAAGCGGTACAGGAGTTGGTCTATGCTGATGCCGTGGGCTGTGATTTTCACAAGTTGGGCTGGGCGCCCTATAACTGCAGCCTGTTCGTGATGAAAGACTACGAGGAATTCCGCCGGCTCATGTGCCGTCCCGGTTCCGATTACCTCCAGGAACGCACCGAATACAATCCTGGTTTGTATACCCTGGAGGTCTCCCGTTCCGGGTCCTATTCCATGGCTGGATGGGCAACGTTGAAATTGTTAGGGTATGAAGGTTTCCAGGCCATCCTCGGTCATATCCTGGAAGCAGAGCATTACCTGCGCCGGCGATTGGCGGAAGAAAAAGACCTGGTCTGTGTAAACCCTGACGATTACGGTTTTGTCACCCTGTTCCGCGTGTACCCTAAGGATGTGAATGCCGATGCCCAGTATCAAAAGGAACTGGCCTGGCCTGACTGCCTGGACCAATTGATGAAACACAACCGGCTTCAGGCGAAAGTAGCCGATAAGTTGTGGGAATGGTTCAGGGAAGGGAAAAAATTCGATCTCCCCAAAGATTGTTTTGATTACACCCCCTATACCAGTTACACCAGCGGCTTTAGGCCCACCGAGTATAACCCGGAGCAAAGCAACCCCAATGCTGTGATCTATGCACTGAAATCCTATCCCATGAATGTCAATATCAATTATAACTCTATGGAGACCTTGATCGAAATGGTTAGAGAGGCCAGGGACCAGGTCGTTAAAGAAGGATGGGTCTAAGTAAGAGTTAAGATGCAAGCTCCGGCTTCAAGCTTTAAGCGCCATCGGCTTTCTGCTTGCGGCTTGAAGTCGGAGCTCAATTCAATCGGCAGAAAATAGTACTTTGCAATAAAATTAATATAGTGATACAATACCCCCATGATTGTACTGGATTATATCGAATTTGAAACCAAAGGCAAGAATGAGGTCATCGATATTACCGATGACGTTCGCCAGGTGGTTATGCGGTCCGGTGCCGATAACGGCAGTGTGTTGGTTTTTGTTCCCGGTGCTACGGGTGCGCTTTCTACTATCGAGTATGAGCCCGGCCTGGTCAAAGACTGGCCGCAGTTGATGGAAAAGCTAATCCCCAGCAGGGAGTATTATTACCATAATGAGACCTGGCATGACGGTAATGGGCATTCCCATTTGCGGGCCACGCTGGTGGGGCCGTCGTTAACTGTTCCCTTTGAGAATCAACGGTTGATCCTGGGAACCTGGCAGCAGATTGTTTTCCTTGAATTTGACAACAAACCTCATCACCGTCGAATTGCTGCGCAGGTCATGGGAGAATAGGGTAGGGGCGACTCTCCATAAGTGCTAACTTAAGTATTACGCCAGATTAATAAAGGCTCTGTTTTTTTTTATAAAAAGTTTTGTGGGGGTCCAGGCCCGCGGCGCGGGCGCCCTCAGGAGGCCCTTCGGGCCATCTCGAAGGCTTCCTTACCAGAACCAACCGAGTAACAACTTTTGAAATTGACATGAATTGAAAAGAGGGATGTTGTTTCAAACGTTTGGGGAAGCCTTCAACTTACCTTCTATTTTCTCTTTCTTTTTCTAATAAAAAGTTTTGTGGGGGTCCAGGGGGCACTTACAGTGCGGTATTAAAGAATATCCATGGAGACGATACGTTGTTTGAAGCATCGTACGCCGTCCTTGCTCTGCAAATGCTCCCCCACGCAGTGGGGCCTGGCCGCCGAAGGCAGAGATTTTATTTAAAAAAATGGCCTAACAATAGCGGAAAGGGAAATAAATAACAGCAGCAATCTCATATAAACCCGTAAATGCTCCTTTGAAATCTTCTCACCGATTTTCAAGCCGATCCACGAACCCAACAAAACTGTGGGTGTTAAAAGAACCGCTTTTAACAGTGGGGGCCACAACATAGAACCGAACATCAACCCCATAAAGAAAATTTGAAAAGGCACAAATACAATGGAAAAAGCAATGGGTGTGACCCGCATTTTTTCATTGGACCACTTATGGGCAAGAATCCACAACACCAACGGCGGCCCACCGATATTAGCAAGACCGTTCAAAAAACCCGAAAAAAAACCGGCAATATAACCCCAGGCAGGCGCAACCCTTTCCCTGCTTTTGATTACCCTTTTCCATTGGAGCAGAAGTAGCAAGAGAATCAATGCACCAATGATCTGTTTAATCGCCGGTTGGCTCAGAAAAGAAACCTGGTACAGGCAGTAGACCCCCAACGGTAAAGTGGCAAGCCCGACTGCCATATATGGGGCTTGGCCTTTCCAGTCTGCTGCTTTCCACAAATACGAAACAGCGGTAATTTTCTGCACAGCCGAACCGATTACAACGATAATCACGGTTTCCGGCAGGGTGAAACCCATAAATAAAAATAACGGCACAGCAAAAAGACCAAAACCAAAACCGGATGAGCTCTGGATTATACTGCCAAATATCATGATGCTGCCAATTTTTACAATTTCAAGAATATCCATTCAATCACCATTTGGAGGGATAAACCACAGAGACACAGAGAAGAAGAGAAGAAAAATGCAAAAATACCTTGAATACTTCATTCTTCACGAATGAAGGAATCGATGCCTGATTTCTCCAGGCGGTCTTTCAATTTTTCTGCTGCCTCTCGCGAAGACAACCAGTCTGAAACGATTTTGTATAAACCATCTTTCATTTCGATTTTAAAAGGGACCTCCGGTAAAACCGCTTTTATACGCCTTAACAAGCGTTTGGCATTCTTCATCGAACCGAATGCACCGGCCTGGAGGTAAAACGTCCCCTGCGATATCGGCTGCACATTAACTGAAACAGGAGGAGATGTATCCGATTTTGTAATTACAGTCGAATCTGTTTCCGTCAAATCCGTTGGCTGTTTATCTGCAGTTGGCTGCACAAACTGAACCGTTTTCTCACTGTCTGGCAGCTTGACAACGCGAAGGTGCACAGGAGCCGTACCCTGCCCATATATTCCGATTCGTTTGGCCGCTTTTCGGGAAAGATCGATAATACGCCCTTCTATAAACGGCCCTCTATCATTAATGCGGACAGTCACTTTCTTCCCGTTATCCACATTCTCCACTTCCACCAGGGTATGAAAAGGCAATGTCTTATGTGCAGCCGTTAATTTATCCATATCGTATATCTCACCATTGGCCGTTCGTTTCCCATGAAAGTCATCCCCATCACCATACCAGGAGGCAATACCGGTTTGAAATACCTCATTACTCACTATCTTCGCCTCTTCCAGTTCCTTTAATTCTACTTCCCCTGGTTTCTCTTTGACCGGCGTAACTGTAATCTCCTCCCTTTCCTGCTGCTCCGGCGTTTCAGGCTTTGAACTTTCTTTTTTTTCCTTTTGTTCTTCTTTTGGCTGTTCCGGTTCCGTCAGGATATCCCAATTATCCCCCCGACCGGAACAAAAATTCAATAACAAAACCGTTAAAAGAAGACAAAAAAGTCTAGGCAATCTTATATTCAAATTTATACGCATATGAAATTATAGCAGAATTCTTAAAAATAACAACTAGTTAAGACGACTCCTTGTTTTCCTGTAAGCATTTTTCTTTTTCGGCTTTAAATGCCTGAGAATCTTCTATTATTTTCACGGATTTGATTTCTTTGTCCTTATACAAAAATAGTAACAGGAAATTTCCCAGTGATTCTTCCGCCGACACCTTTGCTATTTTTTCAATATCCGCATTCTTTGCATCTCTTACCAGTCTTTCCTTGCACCCTTTTTTTACGATCAGGATGTTCCGATAAGACTCCGGGTTGTTCAAATTAACTTTCTTTTCTTTCAAGATCGTATAGCCTTCTATTTTCACTTTTTTATCGAAAATGAACCATGGATTTATTTCGCTTTTTATTTTCATTTCCAGGTTCAAAAATAAAGTCCCTGTGCCTTCACAAAAAAAGTGTGCGTCTTTATCAGCAGCGAGTCTCGATAAATCGTACACAGCTTTAACCCAACCCCTTGCCAGGTAAGCAATATCTGTTTTCATTTTTGTTATCTCTTTTTCAACTTTGGCGCTGTACTTTTTCTTAAAATCCTCCCAGCGGCTGCTTTCAAGAAATAGTTGCAAAAGTCCCGCATTGGTAATAACAATCGTATAACGCCGATTGTTGGCATCATACTCTACTTCTGTGTATAACCGTCTCAATGTATCAATTGCCTCTTTTTCCTCCTGGTCCGTAATAATCACTGCCAGTTTTTCGGTTAGAATCCTCTCATTTCTTAAATCATTTTGAGCTAAAAGACCTTTTTTTTCAGCGTCTTTTAACCTATCGTAAAGCTTTTTTACCTTTTTACCAAGCTCTTCCCGGTAGTATTCCCGTAACGAATACACCACCTCACCATAGTATTCGGCTGCTGTCAATTCTTTTATGTCAGCGATTTTTTCGATGGTGATAGAGGTTTCCTCCACCGAAAGACCCGAAGGAGTAAAAACACCTTTAATGAAACCGAAATATATAACACAAAATACCAGGATTGCCCCTATTGCGATATATATGATTCTTTTGACCATGTTCATTCCTCCTTTTTTATGGTTGTTAATCCTTATCTTGAAAAACATCCGGATCGTAAATCATTAGCGGTTTGTTGGAAGATTTAAAATGGATATAGATCTCCTCAAATCCCATCTGCTTTAATAACTTCTCCATAAACACCCTGGTTTTTGTCTCAGCGGCTTCCTTTATTCCCAGGTGATTCACATAAGCTCTGATTTCCGCTTCCGCCATCCTGTAGAACGATTCAATATCACTTAGTTTAAATTTATTCAAGAATTTATTCTCCGTATACTGCATATCTGGTTTCATTTCTTCCGGGGGGTAGGAAAAATTAACGACTTCCACTGGTGGTAGTTTTAATTCAACCTGTTTATTGTCCACTTTGATATCATCGGGTTCGATTTTGTTTAAATCAATCCCGGCTTCAATAAAGGCTTTGGTATACGCCAAAAATGTTGCATCTTTTAATTGAATAAAAAATGCCAATCGTTTCTCTTTTTTTCCCACTACCACTTTTTTTATCACAAACTTAACCGTTGCCAGTTTGGCGACCTTTTTGATTTTATTCAAAATTAAGGTCCGTTGTTTCGGAGCCCTGCTGCACTGTGGGAAAAAAAGACTTAAAAGAAAAATCATAATTACAAGCAAAACAATTTTATGCCTCATTTTATTCCTCCCTAATATTCTGGAATAAAATATATAACACAAACCACCTCACAATACAAGCCCCAATGTCCTTAAAAGAGAACAGAATTCTGTCTTTTTTTTGGCATTTAAATTGCTTGGTTTTTACATAAAGCGAATGAAGAATAGAAAACCATACCAAAACAGCGTCGTATTGTTTTTAGTCATTGGTATACTTTTTCTTTTGGTGCTTTTTCCAATGCATTCGCCAGGTAAATCCCAAAAAGGCCGGTTCAAAGCCATAATCGATTTGTTGTTCCAGCAAAAACGGTATGATGCTGCTGAGGCCTGCTGCCGACGGTTATTGGGAAAGCCCCAAAAGCAATGTTACCGCTGCCTGGGGGATGCTTTTTTTAACATCGGTGATTATAAAAAGGCAGGAGAATATTACAGGAAGTGTGAATATACAGAGGGGCATTTACGGATAATCGATGTCTACCTGCAAATGAAAGCGTATGAACGGGCGCTGGCCTATTGTGAAAAACTTCAGTTGATCAGCCCGGAAGCCTATGGTCAAATGGTTCATCGCATGGGCATTGCCCATTTTGGCCTGGGGAATTATGAAAAAGCTGTTGAGTATTTTGAGGAGGCCATGCCATCGGCACCCCGGGCCGCTGCCTATGAACGCCTGGCAGAAATCTATCACCAAAAAGACAATAAAACCTCTGCGAAAATCTATTATAACAAAGCGGTCCGGGACTATGAATTTCTACTTAAACATTTTTTCTATGAATGGAAAAATGAATATATTACACCTTTGCGAAGATGCATTGCCAGGAGGGACCAGTATGAGAAAACCGCCGGGGAAAAAGAAAAACAAGTATTATTGAACCGGGTATTGCAGGGAGTAGGGAAATACTGCCAGAAAATGAAAAATTCAGCGTTTCATTTCTTCTGCCAGGAGGAAATCGTTGAACTGATAGACTTTTCCGTGGAAGCAGCACACATAGAAAAGATACCCAAAGAGTACAGGGGAATAGAAGTGCTGCCGTGGATAAAAAACACGTATCTTTATGAGTACCAGTTAATCAAGGAAGGGAAAGAAATTAATGAAACCCGTACATTAATTAAACAAAACAGTTTCAAAAAAAATCAAGCGGATGCGCCGCTGCTTACCCGGGGACATAAATATGAAAAATTGATCTTCGGCCCTCTGGCGCTCCTGTCTGAATTCTGGCAATATCGCTTCTATTTTAACGTGCTCAGGGAAGAAAAATTATGGGGCGAAGACACGGCAGTCATCGAAGCCATCCCGTTGCATCTTTACGCGCAAAACCACTTGTTCGGCAGCATCTGGATTAGCAAGAACGATTTCACTGTATTAAAAATCCAATGGAACCCCAGATCCATCGGTCGTTCCCATCAAATAGAAAAAAAGGCCCGGGCCCTGGACGCCGCCCCAAACATTACCTTTTTTGCAGAATTCAGGGAAAAGAAAAGGGGAATCCGGTTCCCCTCCAGGTATTACCTGGAGGAAGCCTATATCAATAAAAAAGGAAAAAAATATGTGCGGTTAAGGCAGGATGTGACATTGAAGGATTATATGTTTTTCGTGGTGGCGTCAGAGGTGGTTGAAACCAAACCCGGTACCCTGAAAAGGAGATAGAAAGAATGAAGAAACCCGGGAAGCAAAAAGGAATGCAATTAGTTTTGATTTTTGGTTTGATTGTTTGTGTGCTGGTTTTACCTGGATATATACATCCGCAAGATGCGGATGAGGGAATTCCTTCAGGGGAACGGGCGGCTGCCTATGAACGGCTGGCTGAGGACTACCGCCAGGAAGGCAATAAAACCGCTGCGAAAGTCTATTATGATAAAGCCATTGAGGAGTATGAATTCCTGCTTAAAAACTTTTTCTATGAATGGAAAGATGAATATATTCCTTCGCTGCGACGATGTATCCGGCAGAGGGACCGGTTTGAGAAAACCGCCCAGGAAAAAGCAAAGCAAGCGTTATTGGACCGGCTCCTGGAAGGTGGGGGTAAATACTGTGAAAAGATGAAAACGTCGGCGTTTCACTTCTTTTGCCGGGAGGTGGTTAATGAACTGGTGGACTACACCACGAATATCAGGAAAATAAAAGCCGTCTGGAGTCATCAAATGGAAAACAAGCTTATACCACCGGTAAAAACCAAATACCTTTACGAGTACCAGTTACTCCAGGAAAATGATAAAGTCTACGAGACGCGGACGTTAATCAGGCGAAACGGTGTAAAGATCAAAAACCCCCGCACTCAACAGCAAACGCAGGTGCACCGGTTTGAAAAACTGATATTCGGTCCTTTTGCTCTTTTATCCAAATTCTGGCAAAACCATTTTTTCTATAAAATCCTGGGGGAAGAAAAGTTGTGGGGCGAGGAGGTGGCGGTTATCGAGGCCATTCCTTTGCATGTCTATAAAAAAAATCATCTTTTTGGAAAAATCTGGATCAGCAAAACGGATTTTACCGTATTAAAAATCCAGTGGGAACCCAAATCCATCAGTTTTTCTCAACAAATAGAGAAAAAAGCCCGGCTTTTGGGCGGAAAACCCGACATCACGTTTTATGGGGAATTCAAAACCCGAAAGAGAGGCATTCGCTTCCCTTCACGGTATTTTATCGAGGAAGCCTACGTCGATAAAAAGGGAAATAAGTATATTCGCTTACGCCAGGATATAAAAATGAAAGATTACATATACTATGTCGTGGCCTCGGAAGTTATTCAAGCTGCTCCCGGGGAATTGACAGACCTAATTAAAAAAAAGGAGCAGGCAAATGAGAAATAGAAAGCCGGAACAACATTGTTTGTCGTTGTTTTTAATTATGGGGCTGCTTTTTCTTCTCTTTGTTTTGCCGTTTTATTCGCAGGACAGGGGGAAAAAAATAGCAGACAAGATTAAAAGTAAAATCGAAGCGTTCATCGGGCAAAAGCAGTTCAGTGACGTGGAGTCTTACTGTCAGGGGCTGAGAGGAAATAGGAAAAAAATATGTTACTGGTGCCTGGTAAATGCTTATCTTGAATTGGGTCAATACGAAAAAGTCCTGGAGTATTGTCAATCCTTGCTGTCCGGGAAAAAGAAAAAAGATCGACATATATATCTCCAGATGGGCCGGGCTTATCTCGGATTGGGGAAATATAAAAGCGCCGTGGAATACTTTAAAGAGGGGGAACCATCCGCGTATCGGGCTCAGGCATATGGAAAATTGGCTGATGAGTATTTCAAAAACAGCGACCTCGCCTCTGCGAAAACATATTATGCCGAGGCCGTGAAAGAGTATGAATTTGTGCTAAAACATTTCTTTTATAAATGGAAAAATGAGTTTTCCCGAGACTTGAAGCGGTGTATCCAACGGTTGGATCAGTTTGAAAAGACAGACAGTGAAAAAGCAGATCAAGCGTTATTGGATAAAATCCTGGCCGGCACGGCTAAATACTGTAAGAGGATGAAAAGCTCTGCTTTTTATTTCTTCTGCAACGAGGAAATCGCGGAAACCATGGACCTTTCCGGCCCCTATGGACAGATACAGGAATGGAGACCCCTGGAGACCTCCAGGGTCTCCCATGCGGTAAAAAATGTCTATCTCTACGAGTATCAGTTGATACAGGAAGGTGAAAAAATCCAGGAAACCCGTACGTTGTTAGAACAAAACGGTCTCAAAAAAAATGAACCCAATGCCAAATTAAAAATCAGTGGATGCAGGTTTGAAAAGCTGATTTTCGGACCCAATGCCATTCTCTCCAAATCCGTCCAGCGACAATATTACTATAAAATCCTTAAGGAAGACACGTTATGGGGAGAACACGCGTTTATCATCGAGGCGATTCCTCTCTCGTATTACAGGACAAGACAACTTTTTGGCAAGATATGGATCAGTAAAAAGGATTTCAGTGTCATGAAAATCGAATGGGTACCCAAATCCATTGGTTATTCCCACTTTTTCGAAAAAAGGGCCCTGAACTTAAAGTCAATACCGGAAATCGCTTTCTTTGAAGAGTTCAAAATTGCACGAAGTGGGATTCGCTTTCCTTCCCGGTATTTCCTGGAGGAAGCCTACGTGGATAAAGATAAACGTAAATTTGTCCGCCAAAAACTGGATGCGCAATTCAAGGATTACAAGTTTTTCGTGGTGGCTTCGGAAGTTATAGAAGCCAAACCCGGCGGCGTGAAATTGAAGTAGTAGGGATAATACAGCCCTGGATCCCACTGTCTTTAACAAATTATACAAGGTGGGGTACCGGTGCAGATGCAGCTAGTTCCGCCGCACGTGTAGGTTTCAACAGGATATGGAGGTTTGTCTACACCTCCATGGACTTTCATCATCTTGCCAATGGTTAGATCGGCAATAGTTTCTTTGTTTAACGTAAGTTTTTTGCCAAATGCTTTTGATTTCATAATAGCCTCCACTCTCATATAATACAACTAAAAAAAAGTTTTTTCAAGGGCCTTTTACTTTTTTTTGCCATTCTGCGGCTATTATTTATTGAGTAAAAAAACCGGCGAGACTATCTACCAGGAATAAAACTTTTTCTTCGCATCTCTTCGCGGCTAACTTAACTGTTACTTTATAACCGTATTGTAAATGCCTTCGTGGTTTTACTCAAATACGAATTGATTGTCCCGGTAATCGATGTGAACTGTGGACTCGGGGAGCAGTTTGCCTTCTAAAATCAACGAGGACAATTGGTCCTGGATTTCCCGCTGCATCACCCGCTTTAACGGCCGTGCCCCCAGTACCGGGTTGTATCCCATTTCCGCCAACCGAAACAGCGCATCATCCGTAATATTAAGGGTAATTTTGGCAGACTTTAATAACTGCCCCAGTTTTTTCAATTCAATCTTTGTAATCTCTTTAATGATCTCCTCTGTCAGCGGCTTAAAGGTAATAATCTCATCGATCCGGTTCAGAAACTCCGGCTTAAAATACCGGAACAACAGTTGTTCCACATCCTGCTTGATTTCATGGTAATCGGTTTTTTCCTGGATGATCTCAGAACCCAGGTTTGAAGTCATAATAATAATGGTATTGGTAAAATTAACGGTTTTGCCTTTGGCATCGGTTAAGCGTCCGTCATCCAGGATTTGCAGCAGGATATTAAAGACATCGTGATGGGCCTTTTCAATTTCATCCAGCAGGATGACCGAATAGGGCCGCCGTTTAACCGCTTCCGTCAATTGGCCGCCCTCTTCATATCCTATATAACCGGGAGGCGCCCCAATTAACTTTGCTACCGAATGCTTCTCGATGTACTCCGACATATCGATACGAACCATGGCCTTTTCACTGTTGAATATAAATTCGCTCAGGGTTTTAGCCAGTTCGGTTTTTCCCACACCCGTGGGCCCCAGGAACATAAACGAGCCAATAGGCCGGTCCGGCGCATGCAAACCCGCTTTTGAACGACGGATCACCCGCGATACCGCGGATACCGCCTCATCCTGACCCACTACTCGCAGCTTGATGATATCTTCCATCTTCAACAACTTATCCCGTTCACCACTCAGTAATTTTGTTACCGGTATGCCGGTCCATTTGGACACCACCTCGGCAATGTCTTCCTCGGTGATCTCCTCGGTTAAGATTTTCTTCTCCTTCTGCACCTCTGCCAACTGCTCCTGGACCGCTTCGATTTGTTTATTGGTTTCCGGTATTCTTCCATATTGAATCTGGGAAGCCAACTCATAATCGTTTTTCCGCTCTGCCTCCTGCTGCTGATTCTTCAACCGGTCAATCTCCGCTTTCAAGTCCCGCAGCCGCTCGATTAATCCCTTTTCCAGTTCCCACTGCGTCTTGATTTTATCTCTCTCCACTTTCAACCGGTCCAGCTCATCCACCAACAACCTCAATTTTTCCTTAGCATCCCAGCTGTTCTCTTTTTTCAGCGCCTGCCTTTCAATCTCTAGCTGCATGATCTTGCGCTCCTGTTCATCCAGTTCCTGGGGCTGAGAATTCATTTCAATCCGCAGCCGGGAAGAGGCTTCATCCATCAGGTCGATGGCCTTGTCCGGCAGAAACCGGTCGGTAATGTACCGGTTGGAAAGCGTGGCTGCCGCAATCAACGCCGCATCCGTGATCTTAATGCCGTGGTGGATTTCGTATTTTTCTTTTAGTCCCCTTAAAATAGAGATCGTCTCCTCCACGGAAGGTTCCTTAATAAACAGCGGTTGGAACCGCCGTTCCAGCGCCGGGTCTTTTTCGATATACTTCTTATATTCGTTTAACGTGGTGGCACCGATGGCCCGCAATTC